>JANPPO010000427.1:0-5846 GCA_031428555.1 Bdellovibrionales bacterium
CGCGTCGTCGGCGGACTCCAGCATGATCGCGCTGAGATGCGGCAACTGTTGCTTCTGCGGTAAGCGGAACTGTTGTAACAGCTGGTACTCCAGTTGCTTTGGCTGCTGGCTCGTTTATTTATAACGCCATTCCACCAGCTATGGGTGCACCTGCTTGCAATACTGCTGCGAATCCAACTTTCCTAGCAGTATCTTATGGTAACCCAAATTCATCAATGGTTGCTCCGACTGCAGCAAACGGTGACATCTGGACTATCAACCAAGACAAGCAAGTTCTAAATCCTCAGAATGGTATCTTGTAAATTCTTAGCTGAAAGTTAGCTCAAGATTACGGAAATTCAAAAGAAGCAGAGGAAACTCTGCTTCTTTTTTTTGTCTTACGGTGAGATAATAAATCCACACAAGGGGACTGCATGAATAAAAAACTGAAGAACAAAGGTTTTTCTCTCATCGAATTAATGTTGGTAGTCGCCATCATTGGTATTCTTGCTGCTGTAGCAATCCCACAATTTTCGAAGTACCAAGCTCGCGCGCGTCAAAGTGAAGCGAAGGGTTATTTATCAGGCGTTTACACGGCGAACAAGTCGTTCCAGTCTGAGTGGGGACAGTACACTGGCGACTTCTTTGATATGGGATTCGGAATTAATAAAGCTAACAACCGCTACGATGTAAACTTAGGAGCATGCGTAGGTTACGTAACCTTGGGTGGCGCTCCGTTGCAAGCGCCAACAGTTGCATCTGCAGTAAGTGGTTCTGTTGTCACTGCAGGTACACCAGTCGCGTTGACAGCAGCCAATTTTGTATACAACGCTATTCCTCCAGCAATGGGTACCACGTCTTGCTTTGTTAACATCCCTGTGCAGACATTCACGGCTGTAGCATATGGAAATCCAAATTCCACAATGGTTGCCCCAACAGCAGCTAACGGTGACATCTGGTCAATTGATCAAGATAAAGCAGTACGTAATACGCAGAATGGGATTTTGTAGAAAAAGATTTGCATTATCGTACCGTCCCCTTGTTTCGTCATATCTCGATTCTTGAGTTGGATTTAAACTTCAAATACTACTCCCTCCATTGCAGAATTGAGTTTCATCAGCTTGGTCTTTGTCAATCTTCTAAACTTAGTCTTACGCTTGTCGACTAATTGCAAAAGTTACCTGTCATTCTGCATTCGAATTATTGCTTTTTCTTAAATATTACTAAATCGGGTTATTGCAAAAAACAGCGAATCTAAATATTTCTTCTGTCCGGTACACCCGTATTTCGGACTCTCAAAGTCGTCATATCGGCAATCATATTTCCAAGAAAAGTATATTTATGGGGTTCCAAGATATTGGAATTATTGGCTTTCGAATGTTTTCAAGGACTTAGGGTATAAGTTTCCCACCTAAGAAAACAGAGAGGAAGGCACATGAAAAACTTTGATCAGTTGTTGGATGGATTTTTATCAGAGGGTCGCGCTCGAGGAATCAGCGAAGAAACTTTGAAAGCTCGACGATGCGAACCTACACGCTGGGGCAATTTTCTAAAGAATAAGAGACCACGCGTTTGCTTGGAATCTTTGAATCCTGAATTTATAAATATTTTTCTCAAAAATCGTTCACACTTCAGATCTAAGGCCACGATTGCTGGAACGATGTCACACTTAAGATGCTTTGGAGATTATTTAAATCGTGAAGGTATTTGGAAGCGAAATCATATTAAATGGATGCAAAGTCCAAGAGTTTTAGTGAACTCTCACCTTCCAAAATCAATTAGCAAAAAACAAATTGAAAGTATTTTAACAGAATCTTTTCGTCAGAAAGAAAGACTTCATCAATATCTTTGGCCTGCAGTTATTTTATGTATGTACACACTGGGGCTCCGTCGAGGTGAAGTTGTTCGCTTGAATATGACAGACTGGGATATAAAACAGCGTACTCTTCGGGTAAGTAACACGAAGTCAGGCTTTGATCGCTATGTTCCAGTTTCCGAGAGTGTTGAGAAAGCAATCGACTCCTATCTTCAAGTCAGACATCGAATCTTAATACAGAATGAAAACCCAAATGAAACTGCCTTGTTTATCAATAAATTGGGCCGACGCACGGAAAGCCAGCTAATCTCTTGCAGAATCAAGAAAATAGCAAAACGTGCAGGCGTAGATTTTTTCACAACTCATCAGCTAAGACACAGCTGCGCCACTCATCTTTTAGAAAGTGGCGCAAGCCTTCCGCAAGTAAAAATGATTTTAGGTCATGCTTGCATCGACACAACCATGCGCTACACGCACGTAAGCGGGCCCGAGCGCAGAAAAGCCATGGAACTACATCCAATAAACAGAATTTTAATGGAGAGCTTATGATCGACAATTTTTCACCAACGGTTCAGGGGTATTTGAGTTATCAGTTTGAGGTTCGGAAGCTAAAACCTCTAACGATTAATGATATTAAATGCTCACTTCGAAAAGTTGAAAAATTTTGTCTTCAAGAAAAAATAGATCGTGATATTTGGCAATTGTCTCTTCAGGAATACATCAGGTGGGTCAACTCTTTACAAGATCAGAAGCAGACTGCGAAATCCATTAATAAAATGCTCAGCCACGTTCGAAGTCTCATCGACTATGCCTGGCAACTTGAGCGATTGGATAGAAATGTACTAACTGGCTTTCACTTGAAGGAGTCTGAGACAAGTGCAATTTATGCAAGTCTCTCCATTGAAGACGCACAAAAGTTAATGAAATCTTTTGGAAAACTCACTCCAGCGGAACGTCGTAGTCGAGCGATTCTGCTCTTACTTTACGGTTGTGGTTTAAGAACGAATGAACTTTGTCTTTTAGACATGAACAGCATCGACTTAGACCGCCAAGAACTTAAAGTTTTTGGAAAGGGTGATAAGGAACGTGTTCTTCCTTTATCTGAGGCGCTTTTTGGAGAACTTTTAATTTACTTAGCTGATCGAAAAAGAAAAACGGGCCCACTCTTTAGTACTCTAATTAAAAAGGCACGCATGCGGCAGACAGATGTTGCAGACGTGGTCGAAACGGCAGCTAAGAGAGCGGATATCAAAATCAAAATAACGCCCAAGACATTGAGGCATGCCTTTGCTTCTCATTTGCTGAATCAAGGTGTGGATATTTCCATGATTTCGACTCTAATGGGACATCGCTCTCCGAGAGAAACTGGAGTCTATATCCACGCAGAAGAGAAAGATTTAAAAACCGCTATTTTTAAAATGAGTAATGAATCGGAGGAAGAAAAATGAAATGGACTCTTTTTATATCCATGTTTCTTGAGAAATTTTGTTCAGCAAGAGGTTTGTCAGCAAGGACAATCGTGACATATGGCGAAGCTATCCATGAGTTTGAATCTTACTTAAAGAAATTAAAACCCGATAGTTCGCCAGAAACATTAACCACCACTGATATTTGCGATTATATCGAGTTCCTTCGAAAACAAAGACTTAATAACCAAGCGACAGTGAACAAGAAAGTTACTATCCTGCGATCTTTTTTTCGAGCGATGGTGTCACTAGAGGTTATTCATCCGAATCAAGATCCTTGCGTAAGACTTCCGCAGCTTCGAAAGCCCCAGGAAAAAGTGGGAGATATTTTATCTGTTCAAGAAATCGAGCGTCTTGCGGGAGCTCCAGATCCATCGACAGTGCTTGGTCTGAGAGATCGTGCGATTATCTTACTTCTTTGCACGACAGGAGTGAGAGCCTCTGAATGTGCTGGAGTTCGTGAATGTGATGTAGATCTACAAAATCGTATGGTGCGAGTTCTTGGTAAAGGAAATCGTGAGCGTGTTGTTATGCTGAATGATGTCACTATGCAGGCGCTTGCGAATTACATAAAGTTCCGTGGAGTTCAATCTAAGGGAGAATCATTTTTTAAGGTTCGTACCGGTAAGGCGATTAATCGCAAAAGAATCTTTGAGCGGATTAAATTTTATCTTCGTCGAGCACGAATCTTTAAAAAAATATCGCCACATCGATTGCGACATAGCTTCGCAACAAAGATGATCAAGGACGGCGTGGGCCTGGCAACTCTTAAAGAACTTCTCGGTCACCGTAATCTTCAAAGCACAATGAGGTACGTCCAGATATGCGGTGAAGAGCTCAGAGCTGCAATTGCAAAATTAAAAATCGACGATACTTTTGAAAAAATTGTCTCAATGCTGCCAGTGGATAAGCTTAGATATCAGAGACCGTTGAGGGCTGAGACTAGTTAAAATACCCATTGGTCTCAAAATATTATTATTTATAGCGTTGTTATATCGACGCAATGGAATCTCTTACTCAAAATATCTAAAATACTTTAAAAGTGATTGCAATAAACATAAATATAAACAAAATAACTATCTGGGATGCTCTTTAAATCTTGAAGATCAACTCGAACAGCCAAACTCATTGGCTTTTTTTGGAAACAGTTACCGGACAGAATATACATATGATGATCAAGATCGAATATTGACAGCGGGTGTATACACTTTCGTATACAATGCGCAGGGCGAAATGGTTTCAAGAACGAACACATTCTTAAATCAAACGACAAGCTACGTGTATGACAGCTACGGAAATCTTGCTCAGGTCACCCTACCTGATGCAACGATTATCGACTACAAGTTAGATGCAATGGGTAGAAGAGTTGGTAAGTACGTTAATACAGTTTTAGAAGTTCATTATGTCTACGCAGACCAAGTTAGAATTGCTGCGGAAATAAACCCTGATCAAACAATCAAAAGAAGATATGTCTATGGATCTAAATCAAATATTCCAGATTATTACATCGAAGGTACTGATAAGTTTCGAATTATTTCAGATCAGCTTGGAACACCAAGAATTGTGATAGATATAACAACCGGTACAATAATTGCGAAATTCAATCACGATGAGTTTGGAAATAGCGTTACGAATACGAATTCGAGCCTTAAGCTTCCTTTTGATTTTGCGGGTGGGTTACGGGATTGGGATACTGGACTAATTCATTTTGGAGCTAGAGAATATGATCCTAGCATTGGACGTTGGTTGAGTAAGGATCCGATTTTATTTAGTGCAGGCGATCCAAATTTATATGGGTATGTTGCAAGTGATCCGGTTAATGCAATAGATCCATCTGGCTTATATGAAGTATGCAAAAGACCGATGGAAGGCTTTGAAAACATCTATCCTGGTTGGAATCATTCATACTTATGTGCTAATGGCGTTTGTGGCGGTCAAACAACTACGGGCAATCCTGTCGGAGGAGATGGCGCGCCTACAAGTGATCCCGGACCTGGTAGCGATGGAGTGAGCTGTAAAAAAGGTCCCGAAGATAATCGGGATTGCATGGATAAATGTATTGCGGACGCAATCGGTGGTTCGAGACCAACCTATGATGTGACAAATACTATTGGGTCTAATTGTCATAAATGGAAAGATAATACTATAGCAAACTGTGCAGCTAAGTGTGGTAAGTAGCGAGATCGGATGCTACGAATCGAATTAATTTAATTTAAAAAATAACTTGGTTGAACTAAGGTGTTGAAATGAAAGAATTGGTAAATTTAAAATTAGCTCGCAAAGGAAAATTGTTGGTTTTCCTTGTTTGGCTAGTAAGTTGCGGGGCTCTTGCAGTATATGGAGCTTCGCAATCTTACGGCGGTAGCCCAGAGAGGGGCCTAGGCCCTTCCATTTTGCTGATTACCCTCACTTTTCCGCTGGGCTTTGTAGTTCAATTGGCCATAATTTACTTCATTCGATTTTTTTCCACTTTTGAAATAGGTCTTACAAGCGGTATTTTAATCTATGCCGCAATGATTATTAGTGGATATATTCAATGGTTTATTCTTATACCCAAATTTTTTAAGGCATTAAATAATAATGAA
>JANPPO010000428.1:0-3830 GCA_031428555.1 Bdellovibrionales bacterium
AGCGGCTAGCGGCTTGATCCAATACGGATTCAAATCACTTAATTTGAAATCAGTTTCGGCAATCATAGATCCAAACAATCTAAGATCGCGCCGTGTGGTTGAAAAAATTGAAATGAAATTATTAAACACGATTACTTACAATGGCGAGCTTCGTCAGCATTGGATTCGCTCAAGTATTTAAAGCGGCACCCACAACTCCAACTTAATCCATGAGCCTCAAATTCCAGAGGGTTATAAACCCGTCCAAGGGCTTGATACGTTGGAAAACACCACAAGGACTTTAAGAACCTAGAAATCCTTAAGGTTTTTTAAAATCTCGAGAATTAGCAAAACTAATCCAAACAGGACTTTAAAAAAACTCATTAAACGCCGAAATCTTTTATATCTTGGGAGATACAGTAAGTTCGTCATTCGGACCTCCATCCGTTAATCCGGAGTTGAGGTTCGTATTTAAGAGGGAGTCGGGATGCCGATTTCCTCTTTTGCATTTAAGAGGCCTGAACTTCAAGTGCTATCGAGCATATTTCGTCTGCATCCAAGCTGCTTATTCACAAAAGATTAATTTACTACTGTTCATTGATTAGTAATTTGGGTCGCCTGTTCGTTACTAAACAACGAAGGGACAATTTTTTATGAAAATGACTAATTTTTTAATAGCTGCCACTGGTTTTTCTCTGCTCGCGCTACCATTTGCAGCCAATGCAAAACCAGCAGAGCCAAATAAAGATATGAAAAAAGTTTTGGATACGATGAAAGCATCTGGTGGAAAGCCGATTGAGTCTCTTTCTGCACTGGAAGCTCGTAAACAACCGACTCCAGCCGATGCGATCAAGTCTATGATGACAGAAGATCAAGCTAAGAAAGCTCAAGAAGGTTTTGCGAAAATTGAAGATAAAAAAATTCCCGGGGCGGTGGGCGAAATGTCTGCTCGTTTTTATACTCCTGAAGGAAAAGGTCCTATGCCGGTTATCGTTTATTATCATGGCGGTGGTTGGGTGATCGCAAGCAAGGACGTTTATGATGGAAGTGCTCGGGCACTTGCTATTCAAGCAAAAGCCATTGTGGTTTCGGTTGATTACCGATCAGCTCCAGAGCACAAATTTCCTGCGGCTCATGAAGATGCATTTGCAGCTTACAAATGGGTTGTGGAAAACGCGGCTACTTTTGGCGGCGATCCTAAAAAGATTGCTCTTGCTGGTGAAAGCGCCGGTGGAAATTTAGCGATTAATACAGCAATCAAAGCTCGAGACACAGGTGCGGCGAAACCTGTACATATTTTAGCGGTTTATCCAGTTGCAAGCTCTAGCATGGCGACTGAGTCTTATGAAAAAAATAAGGACGCAAAACCTCTTAATAAACCGATGATGTCTTGGTTTATGAAAAACTACTTGAATTCGATGACGGAAGCTCAAGACCCAAGAATTAATTTAGTTGCTGCAAGCTTTAAAGGCTTACCAGAGACGACAATTATTACTGCGGAAATCGATCCACTTCAGACGGAAGGTAAGCAACTTGCAGACCTTATGAAAAAACAAGATGTGAAAGTAAACTACAAAAACTACAACGGCGTGACTCACGAATTTTTCGGTATGGCGCCGGTTGTTGGAGAAGCAAAAGATGCACAGAAATTCGCCTCGAGTGAATTACGTGGAGCGTTTTAAGTTCATAAAAAATAGTTTGGTTAATCAGTAATGATCCGACGCCTAAAATTGTGCTTGAGGTAAAATGACAATTTGGGCGTCAGGTAGAATTAGTATTTAAAAGCGGCACCCACAACTCCAACTTAATCCATGAACCTCAAATTCCAGAGGGTTATAAACCCATCCCTAAGGACTGGCCGTCCGCGCATTGATACGTCGAAGACACCACAAGGACTTTAAGAACCTAGAAATCCTTAAGCTTTTTTAAAATCTCGAGAATTAGCAAAACTAATCCAAACAGGACTTTAAAAAAGCTCATTAAACGCCGAAATCTTTTATATCTTAGCAGATAAAAAAAGTTCTTCATTCGGACCTCCATCCGTTAATCCGGAACTGAGGTTCGCACTTAAGAGGGAGTCGGGATGCCGATTTCCTCTTTTGCATTTTGGAGACCTAAAATTGAATGCCCTCGCTAACTTCGGTAATTTGAGGAATGAGTCAAAAACAAAGGTCTCTTTACAAGTAAGTTGAGCCATGCAAACCTTCTGATGAATCACGGGGGATATCATGATTAAATTTAATCTACTTGTCTTAACTACTTTATTTTCTTTGGTCTGCAACGCTGGGCTCATCGGTACTGTATGGGAGCAAAAATCAGAACTCATAATTGATGGGAAACTACTTTGTTCATATGACGCAAAAAAGCCAGCTACTTATATTGAAACTGGTGGGTATGTAAAGATAGATAAGTGGCAAGAAGGCTGGTTTCGTATTGAAGCTAACTATGGATGCGCACTAGGTTGGTTTGGTAGCCATTCACTGGTCTTTCGGCAAATGGGATCCAATGTCTTCGACAAAAATGGTTTAAAAGTTGGAACAATTTCTGACAGCGAGATTAAAATTACGAGCGGCACTGACTGGAGTGGTGAGCTGAAAATTCAAAATCTAAACGTACTATTATCCACAGATGGTCATGCAAAGATCGATTCTAAGTTTACTCATAAAAATTCATATGGTTATAAAGTATTCGAATTCCGTGGCAACCTTGCGCCAGTATCAAACTAAAGAAATTGATCAAAGGACAAAACGATGAAACTGCTTTTTACGTTTATTATTTAAGGATTTAACATTTCTGCCTTGGCGGCTGAGCAAGCTTTCTTTGGTGGGAACAAGGCAACTATACTTATTCAGGGATCAGCTCAAGATTTGGATGCCGTTAATTTATTCAATGCAATGAATGTTCCGATAAATAACGAAGAAGGAAAGTTTTCAAAGATTATCAACTTTAAGAATAGCATCGGGTCCCCGCTTTTTAATTTGGTTTGTAAGGTTTCAAAAAGTGTTGAAAATTTAGGTTCTTGTACTTTGAATATTCACACTTCAAAGTTCGCCAATATTGATAAAGTGAAACGTGAAGCGCTCTTTATGGTAAGTGCATCTGATGCCTGGGAAATCGTGCCCCAGTTTGTGCAACCCAAGTGGCCAGAAAATATCGTCTTTCTTTCTATTAACAAAAAACTTGGAATTGTCATTGATAACGCTGGCCAGGGCACTCAAAGTTTGCGTATTTGGTTTATTGATAAAGCAAAATAACCAAACCTCCACTTCCGAATAGGTCCGTTTCAAAGTCCAAAATCCCGATAAATTCGCAATGAAGTTCTCTCCGGTAATTTCCCGCGAAAGAGCTGCTTTTTACGAGCTATGTCTTAAGGAATCCAATTGACTTAAGAGGCGTCCCTGGATTTAATGACAGGCTAAAGATGCTACGAGTCATATTTTCTTTCCTATTCAGCAGTTTTCTAGTTTTAGGCCTTGGCTTGAGTGGTTGCTCTTCTTCAGAAAAGAAAGCTTCGACTCCTGAAGGTTTGCTGGCGATCGCGCAAGAATATGAACGCGATGATCGATACGAAGAAGCCATTCGCAGGTATCAGGAAGTTCGTTCTAAATTTCCATACAGTCCACAAGCTTTGGAAGCAGAACTTGCAGTTGCCGATGTTTATTACAAACAAGAATCCTACCCTGAAAGCCAGACGGCTTATCAATCTTTTCGCGATCTTCACCCGAAGCATGCAAAAAGTGCCTATGTCCATTTTCGCTTAGCGATGAGTCTTTATCTTCAAATGCCAGAAACAGTTGATCGCGATATGTCTTTAGCGCCAGAAACAATTTTGGCTTTTAATGATGTTTTAA
>JANPPO010000429.1:0-2018 GCA_031428555.1 Bdellovibrionales bacterium
CGAACTTCCTGATACCTGCGAATTGCTTCTTCGTATCGATCATCGCGTTCATATTCTTGAGCGACCGCAAGTAAACCTTCAGGAGTCGAAGCTTTCTTTTCTGAAGAAGAGCAACCACTCAAGCCAAGGCCCAAAACCAAAAAACCGCTGAATAAAAAGGAAGATATGACTCGTAGCATCTTTAGCCTGTCATTAAATCCACGGACGCCTCTTAAGTCAATTGGATTCCTTAAGACATAGCTCGTAAAAAAGCCGGTCATCCGCTTGAGATGACCGGCTCGAACTTCATTGCGAATTTATTGCGATTCTAGCAGTTAAAAAGCTCCACGTAATTCGCTAGAGGCGAATTTTTGTGCATCTTTTGCTTCACCAACAACTGGCGCCATGCCGAAAAATTCATGAGTCACGCCGTTGTAGTTTTTGTAGTTTACCTTCACGTCTTGTTTTTTCATGAGGTCTGCAAGTTGCTTACCTTCCGTCTGAAGTGGATCAATTTCCGCAGTAATAATTGTCGTCTCTGGTAAACCTTTAAAGCTAGCAGCGACTAAATTAATTCTTGGATCTTGAGCTTCCGTCATCGAATTCAAGTAGTTTTTCATAAACCAAGACATCATCGGCTTATTAAGAGGTTTTGCGTCCTTATTTTTTTCATAAGACTCAGTCGCCATGCTAGAGCTTGCAACTGGATAAACCGCTAAAATATGAACCGGCTTTGCGGCACCTGTATCGCGAGCTTTGATTGCTGTATTAATCGCTAAATTTCCACCAGCGCTTTCGCCAGCTAACGCAATCTTCTTCGGATCGCCGCCCAAAGTAGCCGCGTTTTCCACAACCCATTTGTAAGCTGCAAATGCATCTTCATGGGCAGCAGGGAATTTATGTTCAGGAGCCGATCGGTAATCAACTGAAACCACAATGGCTTTTGCTTGAATAGCGAGTGCTCGAGCACTTCCATCATAAACGTCTTTGCTTGCGATCACCCAACCACCGCCATGGTAATAAACGATAACCGGCATAGGGCCTTTTCCTTCAGGAGTATAAAAACGAGCAGACATTTCGCTCACCGCCCCAGGAATTTTTTTATCTTCAATTTTAGCAAAACCTTCTTGAGCTTTCTTAGCTTGATCTTCTGTCATCATCGACTTGATCGCATCAGCTGGAGTCGGTTGTTGCCGAGCCTCTTGCGCAGAAAGTGTTTCAATCGGCTTTCCACCAGTTTTTTTCATCGTATCCAAAACTTTTTTCATATCTTTGTTTGGCTCTGCTGGTTTTGCATTGGCTGCAAATGGTAGCGCGAGCAGAGAAAAACCAGTCGCAGCTATTAAAAAATTAGTCATTTTCATAAAAAATTATCCCTTCGTTGTTTATTAATTAGTTAAGTTAAGCAACTAACAGGTCACTTAAATTTTTAAACAATGAATAGGAGTAAATAAATTTTTTGCGAATAAGCAGGGGAGGGGCCAAAAAAATATGCGATACGGCACGTGAAATATTGTTTTGGATTTAAGCTACAGTAAATTCAGGTACCTAAAATGCAAAAGAGGAAATCGGCATCCCGACTCCCTCTTAAATTCGAACCTCAGTTCCGGATTAACGGATGGAGGTCCGAATGAAGAACTTTTTTATCTGCCCAGATATAAAAGATTTCGGCGTTTATTGAGTTTTTTTAAAGTCCTGTTTGGATTAGTTTTGCTAATTCTCGAGATTTTAAAAAAGCTTAAGGATTTCTAGGTTCTTAAAGTCCTTGTGGTGTCTTCGACGTATCAAGCCTTAAGGATGGGTTTTAACCCTCTGGAATTTGAGTTTCATGGATTAAGTTGGGGTTGTGGGTGCCGCTTTAAATATTTGAGCGAATCCAATGCTGACGAAGCTCGCCCTTGTAAGTAATCGTGTTTAATAATTTCATTTCAATTTTTTCAACCACACGGCGCGATCTTAGATTGTTTGGATCTATGATTGCCGAAACTGATTTCAAATTAAGTGATTTGAATCCGTATTGGATCAAGCCGCTAGCCGCT
>JANPPO010000430.1:0-4773 GCA_031428555.1 Bdellovibrionales bacterium
AGCAATGTGGAGTTTCGTCGTCAATGTGATGCGGCCTTTTTCTTCAGGCATGGGACTTCGAATTGCAACTTTGAGCCCACAACAAGTCGAGATTGTTATTCCAGACTGGCTTCGAAATAAAGATGAAAAATTTCTTCATGAGGCGACTTACCTTACGGCTGCAAAAGAAGGTTTAAGAATTTGGATCCAAAGATTATTGGGACCAACTACAGAATTTGAACTCAAGTCCATTCAAATTAAAACCCTTCATCCAATCGAAGGTAACGCGCGTGTTTGTTTTCTATTGGAAGATTCTGAAAAAGAAATCCTTTTACATCACTTACAGCAAAAACAAAATTTGGAACACGTTTTTTCTTGGACTGTACTAGACGAGAATGAAATGAAGTGTGCAGAAGTTGAACTTAAAGTTTTTCTTCAATTGCCAGTAAGACTTGATTCTTCATCTCACAAAAAGAATGCTAAAAAGAAAGAGAGTAAACGTGTCCGTAATTGATTCTACTCTGGACGCGAACTCTTCCCAGTTTCAGGAAAATAAAAAATCAATGCTCGAGCATGTTAACGTGTTCCGCGAGCGTTTAAGTATAGTCGAAAAAGGTGGCGGCGAAGAAGCCGCGAAAAAACATAAAGCGCGAGGAAAATTAACAGCCCGTGAACGAATTCAAAATTTAATTGATCCAGGGACTGCATTTTTAGAGTTCTCAGCTTTTGCCGCTTATGAAATGTATGAAGGTCAGGCTCCAGCAGCTGGAATCATTACGGGCATCGGAACAATTGAAGGCACTGAATGTGTGATCGTATCAAACGATGCGACTGTAAAGGGTGGAACCTACTATCCGTTAACTGGAAAAAAACATTTACGAGCGCAAGAGATTGCTCAAGAAAATGGTTTGCCATGTATTTACTTGGTTGATTCAGGCGGCGCATTTTTACCTATGCAATCAGATATATTTCCTGACCGCGATCATTTCGGCAGAGTTTTTTATAATCAAGCAAGAATGTCAGCTGAAGGGATTCCACAAATTTCAGTTGTCATGGGTTCATGTACGGCAGGCGGCGCATACGTTCCTGCGATGAGCGATGAAAATGTAATTGTTAAAGGAACCGGCACAATTTTTCTAGGTGGGCCTCCACTTGTGAAAGCTGCGACAGGTGAAATTGTGACAGCTCAAGAACTTGGCGGGGCTGAAGTTCATTGCGAGTTGAGTGGTGTAACGGATCACTTCGCTGAAGATGATGATCATGCACTTGAAATCACAAGAAGCATTGTTGCTAATTTAAATAAAAGAAGAGTTCTTCAGCTCAAAACTTTGCCGCGCGAAGAACCACTTTATGCACCTGAAGAACTTTATGGTGTTGTTCCTAAAGATCCACGCATTCCATATAATGTTCGCGAAGTGATTGCCCGAATTGTTGACGGAAGTAAATTCCATGAATTCAAACCACTCTATGGAAAAACACTGGTAACAGGATTTGCTCATATTTGGGGAATGCCAGTTGGAATTATTGCGAACGACGGAGTTCTATTTTCAGAGAGTGCTTTGAAGGGTGCTCATTTTATTGAACTGTGCGAACAGCGGGAAATCCCTCTTGTATTTTTACAGAATATTACTGGTTTCATGATCGGTAAAAAGTATGAAAACGAAGGCATTGCAAAGCAGGGTGCTAAAATGGTTATGGCAGTTTCCAATGCACATGTGCCAAAATTCACAGTTATAATCGGAGGCTCCTACGGAGCTGGAAATTATGGTATGTGTGGAAGAGCGTACCAACCAAGGCAGCTATGGATGTGGCCTAACGCACGCATATCTGTCATGGGCGGAGAGCAAGCAGCAACCGTCTTGCTAACCGTCAAGCAAGAACAGCTCGCGGCCAAAGGAATTCAAATGACTGAAGCAGAGCAAGCCGAATTCAAAAGACCAATCCTCGAAAAATATGATCGTGAAAGCTCTGCTTATTTTTCTTCAGCAAGATTATGGGATGACGGAATCATTGACCCTGTTGATACTAGAAGAGTGCTGGCTATGGGGATATCCAGCAGCCTCTACAAATCTTGGGGTCAGAAAAAACACGGCGTCTTCCGAATGTAGGAAACGCTCTAACGAGGGGGAGTGAATTATGATTACCGAAAAATTGGAAGGTTCTCATTACTCGATTAAATTAAACCGTCCAGAAATGCGAAACGCATTTAACCCGGAAATGATTCAAAAGCTTTTGCAGTCATTCAGGGCGGTACACGCTAATAAAAAAATTCGAGTCGTCACGATCGAAGGCGAAGGCTCGGTTTTTTGTGCAGGTGCCGACTTAGGCTGGATGCAGTCATTAGTGAATTCTGGCGTTGATGCTAATAAACTTGATGCTGAAAGATTGCATGCGCTATTCCAAGCTATTTGGAATTGCGAAGTGCCGGTTATTTCTTCTGTTCAAGGTGCCGCCTTTGGTGGAGCAATTGGAATTATGGCAGTTTCTGACTACGTCGTATGTGAAGAAAAAGTTCAACTGTGCTTTAGTGAAGTAAAACTGGGGATTGCTCCAGCTGTAATTTCTGAATATATGTTGAAAAAATGTAACTCAAGCCAGGCCGCTGCTTGGATGATGACGGGCGTTCCTTTCACTGCACAAGAAGCACAAGTTGCTGGCCTGATTCACAGAGTTGTGCCTGCTGGGCAACTAGAGGCAGAAAAGCAAAAGGTCATTAAGCACATTATGGATTCAGGTCCTGAAGCAGTTCGTGCATTGAAAAAACTTATTCGCGACATTCCTCATACTAAAGAAAAAGAAGTGATGGATCGAACAACAAGTCTTATCGCTTATTTGCGTGCAAGCCCTGAAGGACAAGAAGGCCTTAAGAGCTTTTTAGAAAAACGCCAACCCTCTTGGAGAAACGTGTGAATAAAATAAAACGCCTCGCGATTGCAAATCGAGGCGAAGTTGCGGTTCGAATAATCCATGCCTGCCAAGAATTGGGAATAGAAACAGTTTTACTACACTCTGAAGTTGATAGAAAATCCCGAGCCTTCCGAATGGCCGATAAAGCTATTTGTATTGGGCCGGCATCAACTTCTGAAAGTTATTTAAATATCGAAGCAAATATTCAAGGAGCCCTTGCAGCCAGAGCAGATGCTGTTCATCCTGGTTTTGGTTTTTTAAGTGAAAATTTTGAGTTTGTTGAAGCCGTTGAAAAAGCTGGAATGATTTTCGTAGGCCCTTCGGCAACTGCAATGCGTGCGGTGGGTGATAAAGTAAATTGTAAAACCCAAGCTCTAAAATTAGGTCTTCCGCTTATCCCTGGGTACCAAGGAAATAATCAATCAGTTGATTTCTTGTTAACCGAAGTAGAGAAAATGGGATTTCCTGTTTTAGTTAAAGCTGCCGCCGGGGGTGGCGGTCGCGGAATGAAGCTGCTTACAAGTAAAGTGGAAGCGAAAGAATTGATCGAGTCTGCGCAGCGGGAAGCTCAAGCTTCTTTTGGAAATGCGACTGTGTTTTTGGAAAAATACTTAGACCGTGCAAAGCACATCGAGTTCCAAGTTTTCGGTGATAGTACCGGCCAAGTAAAACATTTCTTTGAACGTGAATGTTCTGTTCAACGTCGACATCAAAAAATTGTTGAAGAAGCGTTATCGCCATCGTTAACCGATGATTTGCGCCGCAAAATGGGTGAAGCAGCTTGTTTGCTGACTCAGTCAGTAGGTTACAAAGGTGCTGCAACGGTTGAATTCTTATTACAAGACAATCAGTTCTTCTTATTGGAAGTGAACACGAGATTACAGGTTGAGCATCCTGTGACTGAAATGGTTTTGGGTGTTGATTTAGTTAAAGCCCAAATCATGACTGCAGATGGAAACTTTGTTTTCTCTCCGCAGCGAGTGAATTATCCACACGGACACTCAATCGAGTGCCGCGTTTACGCTGAAGATCCGTTCAAAGCCGGAATGCCGAGTACAGGTCTATTAGGTAAAATAGAATGGCCAGAAGGTCCGGGTCGAAGATTTGAATATGGTTTTGAAGCAGGGGACGTGATCACTGCGTATTATGACCCTATGATTGCAAAAATAATTGTATGGGATGAAAATCGGCTTCGAGCGATAGAAAAAATGACTCGAGTTCTTAAAGATTCAATCGTCTTTGGAGTGAAAACCAATATTCCATACTTAATGGAAATTATAAATCATCCAGAATTTGTTAAAGGTACGATGACGACTCGATTTATCGAAAAGAACTTTGCCGATTCTTTAAAAGAACTGAAAACCAACGAAATTGAACAAGCGCTTTTACAAGAGCTTGGTAAAATGAAAATTCAAAATAAGTCGACCGCAGTTTCCGAATTCGGAGCAGTCGACTCTCCTTTTATGGGCAGCTGGAGATCTTAATGCGCGAAATTTTTACTCTTAAAGGTCAGAAGCTGTCTTACGTTTCCGAATGGATTCAAGGAACTTTATGGGTTCATGTTAATGGTAAGATTTTTTCAATCGACGGTGCGCAAAATTCGAAGAAAAATCGAAAGGGTAGTGCTGGCATTGCCGGGAATAAAGTTTTGGCACCCATGCCTGGTAAAGTTACTAAGGTTCTTGTTAGCGAAGGTCAAATTGTTGAAAAGGGTCAGGCAGTAGTTGTCATGGAAGCGATGAAAATGGAATATACTCTTAAAGCTGAAGTGCCAGGCCCAGTTGAAAAAGTAAAAGCAACTGTTGGCTCTCAGGTTTCGTTAGGTGATATACTTGTGCAAATTGCCCAGGAGAAAAAATGAAGCAAGTAACCCTTGTTGAAATGGGA
>JANPPO010000431.1:0-4297 GCA_031428555.1 Bdellovibrionales bacterium
TAATTCTATTCTTGATTCTACGAAGGTTCCGTCAGGGCAACCCGAGCCAGCGTTGATAAAGATTTTTCCATCGTAAGGTTGGCCATTCGAAAAAGATTTGGCAGAGGTGCTAACGCTCGATAAATCGACTCCGCCAGTGCAATTTTGAAAAAGAGAGAGGCTTATAAGTAGCCCAAAGCATAAAGATATTCGCCAGATTAGACTCAATGACCCCTCCCTTCTTATGATCGTTTACTTTTCATAAGTTGTCCGCATTAAAAAGCCTTGCGGACATCTTAGTCTCATTTTGATACATTCCTAATCAGCAGAATCTTACGGACATGGTCGATAAACCGAACCATTCAATGCTAAGTTAAAGAACACTGTCGAAAATTTGAGGCTGCTTGCGCGTGTACAAATTGTGCTGGAATAGCTGGAGTACTCAGCATTCAGTACGGCTTTACCTTGCGCGATGAATGGGCTGTAAGCTTCACACTCATTGTACTTAAAGCATTCTTCAACAACTGCAAAGTCGAACTTGTTAACAAGTGCCGTTACTAGATCAGTTGAATTCTTCAAAGCGATAATCATTCCTCGTGCATGGGCCTGATCAGCTAAAAAACTATTAAAGTTAATCTGATCTTGTGCCGTCAAAGGAAACCCCGGATTGTTCGAGTATCCATCAACGTTATCAGGCTCTAACCCATCACAGCCTTTGCTTTTCGCAAGATCCATTCTCTTAGTCATGATATCTCGAACTGCTTGATTTCTAACGTCGATCCATTTTTCACCGGCCCAACCGTCAACGTTATTTCCGAAAGATGCCGAAGGAAATAAGTTAGCATCAGAACGCCAGTCTTCATATGTTCCTGCAGAGAAATAACAAATTACCATTCGTCCAGATTGCTTTAATGATGAAATCGTAGCCACATTCGTATCATAAAGATCAATATCATATACTTTTGCCTGTACGCTCATGTTGATTGAACCTTGTAACTGCCAGTACCAAGTAGTTCCCGGTATAATTGCTGCGCCTGTGGTTGGTGGTGGTGGAGCTACCTCACTTACGCTTACAGAAATGGATTTTGTTGCAGAACCCGCGCTGTTTGTAGCTGTTAACGTATAAGTCGTTGCGACAGAAGGATTTACAACCCGCTGAGTTTGACCCGTTACATTGATATTCCCCGGATTAAGAATGAGCGATGACGCTCCGGCAACCGAAAAACTCAATGTTGAATTTTGCCCTACTGAAATAGTCGACGGTGATGCAGAAAAATTCGAAATTACCGGAACAGTTTCTTGCGGTGGTGGGCTCGAAACAGAATCAGCAATAATAAGTTGATCAATATCGATGTCGTCAACGCCCGAACCTATCAGACGTAGAGAAATCGAGCCATTCAACACGATTCCGGAAGGTAGTGACATAGAAATCACCCGCATGGAGCTACTTCCCGTGATAACACCAACATCAACATAAGCGCCTGATGCATTTTGTACTTTGAGAGTAAATTTGTTTGAAGCTGTATATTGTCGAAGCGCTCCTTTAACGACAAGTGAACTTGAAAGTCCCGCAGCCGAATACTTGAAATCTACATTGAGATTTCCTTTACGATTGGAATAGAGACTTAGAATTTGATAATCATCCTTATTCCCAATCGCTTGAACAGTTCCACTTACGGTTCCCGCATTAACTTTTATCGAAATCGCCTTGCTTTCCAAAGCATGGGCCTCAACACCGAAAACAATTCCTAAAATTATGGCTTTAAAAGCCCAGTTTTTCCATTTCACTTAAATACCCCCCGGTAAAAAATATCCTTAGATGAACTATCGAACTGTTATTATTCTTTCAAACTTTGCGAAACTAACTGAGTGACAAAATTGGTGAGAAAATCAAAAAATTCCGTTTCAATTTAAGAATTCATCTCGAAGTGAAACACTTACTCCCCAATTCTGTCATTTTCAATTCACGAGCGGTTTATTCATGTCCGATAATAAGTTATGGATTACGAAGCCCTACTCTCGCATTGCGATTCGCTGATTAAAGCTGGAAAAATCAGTACGGTAGGTGACGCCTTAGCCGATCTCAATTCAGTACAAATACCAAGAAAGTGGCGTCAGGCTTTCGCTAAAATATGCAGAAGATCAGGCCGCATCGAACAGGGTTTAAAACTTTTGTATCCGATAATTAGAAGTGAGCATGCCCTGGATAAACCAGCAGAGAATGGCGAAATTTGTGAATATGCTGTTTTGCTTTCTAGAAATGGTTCCATTCAAGAAGCCCTTTCTCTTCTTTCAAAGGTAGATGACCCGAAAGTTCCCGAAGCGATGCTCTATCGTGCATTTTGTTATATTTCCAGCTGGGACTATGCCGAAGCGACCATTCACCTAGAAGAATTTCTAAACTCTTCAGCCGATAATTATTCAAAACTCATTGGTCGCGTCAATCTGGCAGCCGCGTATGTTGCCACTCGAAATCTTGTGCAAGCCGAAACCTTACTGACTGAAACAATTGAATTGGCGAAAACAATTTCAGCTTCTAGATTAGTCGGAAATTGCCTTGAGTTACGTGGCCAAGTTGCATTACTCCGCGAAGATTTTCCTCTCGCACGAACTGAATTAAACAGTGCACTTGAAATTTTTAATCAAAGCGGAAGCTACGACCAACTATTAATTTTTAAATGGCAAGCCGTCATGAATTCGCAAGAAAAAAGATCGACCCAACCTCTTAAGGATTTCAAAGAAGAAGCTCTAAAACGTGCGCATTGGGAAAGTGCTCGAGAAGCCGATCTCTTTCAGCTCAAGCTTGAATTTGACCAGAAACTTTTTGATCACATTTTTTTCGGAACTCCCTCAGAATCCTATAGAAAAAGAATATGTGATGCGGTTATTGGCCAACCAGGCAGCGAATATGTTTTAGGAGTGCCGGGTGGTCCTGAATTAAACTTAGGGCTCGGAATCATCAAGGGCGAGCATCAACTCAATCCCGGTAAAAAAATTCACCAATTAATTTCTGTCATGCTCAAAGATTTCTATGCTCCCCGCAATCTTGGAACTCTCTTTGCGGAACTTTATCCAGACGAATTTTTCAACATCAATTCTTCGCCCCTTCGCTTACGCCAGCTTATCCGACGAACACGGCGCTGGCTTGAAGAAAATAATCTGCCCGCACAGATCGTAGAAGAAAATGGAAGCTACAGATTTTCAATTACAGGACCTCTTTCGATTCGCATTCCTTCGAATCGGGACACCATCGCCAACTTACCTGTAAAGTGGAAATCACTATCAGAAATTTTTCGATCAGACTTACCCTTTACAGCTGACGAAGCTTGCGTAAAATTAAATCTATCCCGATCCGGTTTCCATCGTTTAGCCGAATGGGCCATCGGCTCTGGTGAACTCGAGAAAACGGGCACGGGCCGCTCCACACAGTACCGAATCAAGTGCCTATTAAAAATATCGTGAATTAAAAAGTAGCAGTCAGACCCAAGGTGAATTGTGTAAATTCAGCTAGTTAACTTAACTTGAGTAAAATGCATTGATTCGAACACGTAAAACCCTGCTTGCAAGGCAGGTTTCTAACGGTTTAGACATGAGTGTCGGCTGGTCTCTGCCGCCACTAGGAGTCCTTATGTTTACGAAGCAGTCTGAAGAAAAAATTTTATTGTGGATCAAAAACGGCAAGATTGATGAACTTGGAAAATATCTACTCAGTGGTTCCATTCACGGCAAACCTGGAGTACCCGTTTCAGAACTTGATAGAGTTGAAAAACTCATCGCAAAAAATTTTAATGATGATGAAAAATACTTGCTCGCAAAAAAGCTTTTAAAGCGTCCTGAATACACAGCTCGGAATATCGGAACCCACTTGATCGTCTGCGGTTGGCCTAAAAACCAAGACGTCGAAATTTATATAAAGAAGGCGGCCGATGACGAAGACTGGATCGTCAGAGAATTCGCAGCTGGAACCTTTGCTTCATTGCTTGAAAAAGACTTTAGCCACTTTTCAAAATTGTATTTGCAGTGGGCCAAAACAGAATCCGCCAACGTAAAGCGCGCTATCGCCTTGGCAGTTAAGTATGAATCAAAAAGCGCAGATCCAAAAAAATGGAAAACCTATTTTAACCTTATAGATCCACTCATGGCAGAAGAGGCCGAGTATATCCGCAAAAACCTGGGACCTTTCGCCATTGGAGATGGCTTGCTCTCGAGATATCCTGATCAAGTTTTTATCTCGTGCAAAAAATGGATGAAATCCACTAATGAAAACGTTCGCTGGAATACCGCTATGATATTTACTACCGCATCGGCCAAAAAGTTT
>JANPPO010000432.1:0-11349 GCA_031428555.1 Bdellovibrionales bacterium
TTCCATTTGACATCCAGCGGCCCTTTACGTCGCGCTGTCGCAATCTTCGACATATCAGTTCCTCCAAATTGATCTCCGTAATTTTACCCTAGGTCCAGTCTGGCACTTGGAGTGCAATTTCTATCTGGTAGTTAGTAAACCTATTTCGATCTCTTTTAAAAGAGATCTGAGGATGTATGAAGGCAGTTAAACGTGTCAAAAAGTTAGTCAGCACTTTGAGCTTAGTAAGCTTTAGCGTTGCTATGCTTTTGGCGAACGTTGGTTTTGCTGCGACTTCGGCGAAATCTGCGCGTGGAAATACTGCTGGCCAAATTCGCCAGGGAAAAATTCAGCAGAGATCTCAGCACAACTTTATTTCTCTTAAAAATTTCAATTCTGAACTTAATATCAAAGTAAAGGAATACCAAAAGGTTGCCGCATTCACGAGTTTAGAGACTGCTCAGCAGGAAATTAGTTATAAAGCTGATGGAACCAAGAAGACTTTTTCTGGCAGCGTGATTATGACTTATTCACAGAGTGCTGTTGATCACAAAGATGGAACCTCTCAAGCATCGCAATCCGCGATGGCTATTTTAACTGGTGCGCTAAGCGATAACTATAGCTTAACCGGCCGAATTTCTGTTAGCCAAAACTTGAAGGATACCGAAGATCAAGAATCGAATGGTGTATCTGATTTAGGTGTTATTTTATCTCAAAAGCATATCGAATTAACTAACTGGCTTAAAGGTGGTTTTGGAGTCTCTTCGACTTTGCCAACTTCTAAGTATTCACGTGATTTCCAGAACTTTGAGGGCAGCTTAGGCGGATCTTATACTTTCGCACTAACAGAAGCTGTTCTAATGAAGGGTTTATCAACTTCATTATCATTAGGTGCAGCTAGAAATTTCCATCGTTATGAGACCGATGCAACTGGTAGAATTTTAAACCCATACAGCGTTAGAGAAATCGTTTCTGCTGGCTATTCGAAGGGCGCATTCTCTTTTTCATTCGAATTCCTACATCGTCATGCTTGGAACTACAGTGGCACTGTTAGCCAGGTTTTCGAGCACACAGAAGAAATAACTTATTCTGTGACTCCGCAATGGGGAGTAGCCCTGGGTCATACGAACGGTGGTTCGTGGCTCGCACCTAATAGACAAGATTCAAATTTAAAACTCATTAACGAAAACGATTCCATTATTTATGGGTCGATGTCGTTGGTGTTTTAGGAGGCCTTTAATGAAATCGCTAGCATCTATTATTCAAGTTGGAACGGCTTTACTTGTATTGTCGCTGACATTAACAGCATGTCAGAAAAAACGCGATGCTTCTCTTCCATACGGTGCAGACCGTGAATTATTGGGAATTTCTCAATATGAAGGAAAAGATTACGAATTAAAGACAAAGGAGCTTTTAAAGGCTGCTAATACTGGCACTTTAAAAGTTCAAGATGCTCGCACTGATGCAAAAGCACAGGTCAGAAATTTTGACTACGTTGATTATGATGCTAAAGACCCATTAAAACTGACTGATAAGACTCTCATGTTGGGCCGACCAAATTTCGAATATAAAGTTCGATATGTATTCGATGGTAACTTATTAAAGGTTATGAAAGTTGGCGCTGCAAAAGATTTTTCTTCGGATGAAATTACGTCTGCCGTTGATGCTGGCCAAGACCTTAAGATGGTTCCAATTGTGTCTTACAATGTAGCTTACTTTTCAGTTGATACTTCTCGAAATGATTTGAAGCAGAAAACTTCTAAATTAGAACTTGTATCACAGCAAGGTCGCAGTTCATCAACACATTTTAAAGTTGATTTAAATTCTAAGACTCGCGCTGTATTCTTATCAAAAAGAACGGTTTTGCCTGCTAATTATTTTACAGCTGATGGCGAATCGGACTGGTATTTTGCTTTCACTATTGTTAGCCAGAACTATAAAGAGTCCCGTGGCTCTTTGGGCAGCATGATTTCCATCGACAAGTACGGTCGTGAAGCTTTTAAAGTTAGAGCTCGCAAAGTAGAAGACAAAATTCTATTTTACAATGTGGGTATTGATGAAAAACTAGAGAAGTCTCTTCAAAAGAGAGAAGAAAATCAAACAGCGGTTTTAACAATCCCTGCTGATTTTATTGACTATCGCATGGGCGAAGCTGGAAAAACAAGTTCTGTAAAGGAAGAATCCCATAAGGAACGAGCTTGGGACAAGCGAGATTTTTCAGATCTTAAATTAAAAGATATCAAGGTTCCGGCTGTTGCGTTAGAGATCAGTGAAATTAAAGATGTTCAGCTAGATGACGGTTATTTCTCGTTCTTAGTAGAGTCTGAATCTTTAGGCGGTCTAGTACGAGTAAGTCTTTTGAGCCAAAAATCTTATGAAAGCAAGCTTATCAGTCAAGGTGCTAAACCTTATAAGAATCAGAAAAAGGTATATTTCCGTGCCGATCAAAAACTTTTCGGTTACTTTTCAACTCAAGCCGAAAGCATCGGCGGTTTAGATCGCTCAAAGCTCGAACAAACTGAAAAGATGGTTTTTATTAACCGTTTTAATCCAACTCGTAAAGAAATTGAATATCGCCTTAATTCCGATGCGCCAGCTTGGATGGAAGAACTTGTTTTAGCAGCGGGCAATGCTTGGAACTCAACTTTCAAAGCAGCAGGATCAACAATAAAAATCAGAGTAGCTGATGATAGTGGCAAAGTATTACGAGGCTCAGCCGGAGATTTACGCTATAGCTTAATCAACATGTACGGCGACGTAGATGGTGGTGGCCAATGGGGTGGATTCGGTCCTGTCTTAAATGATCCTCAAACTGGCGAAATTATCATGGCAACTTCTAACATTAATTTAACTGATCGCTTAGAGGGAATGGAACGGACACTTAATAGCTATATTCTTGCAGTCAAAGGTGAATTAGATAAGAAATATATCTGGGGCCTACCTGTTCCTTCACTACGACCTGTAATCGACGTTGCTAACAAAACACTTCAATTTGTTGGAAGCCGTATCCCGTTTCTTAAAGATAAAGTACTTCACGTTTATGATAGCAATAACCGCACTTTCGTAAGAAATGTAAAAGTTGTTCAACCTGCAAGTCTAAAAGCAATGAAGCCTAACATGGCTAATCAGCACTTAATGGAGCAAAGCTTTCAGGCAATAAACGGAAATATTACCGAACAAGTTAAGGCGATCTGTCCAGATCTCGAGACTTATGCTTTAGGTTTGAAATCTTCTCAAACTGATGGCGATACTGAAAGAGAACTTAAGCTCATTAAAGAATGTGCAGTTGAGCTTTCTAAACCAAGCATCATTTCAGTTATCCTTCATGAAATGGGACACAACCTTGGACTTCGCCATAACTTCTATGGATCAACTGATAAACCAAATTTCTGGGGACCTGTTGATTTGAAATTAGGAAGTAAGACGGTTAAAACTCAATGGGAATCTAGTTCCGTGATGGACTACATGTCTATGAACTACGAAAATATGGTTCAGCCAGGTCGTTATGATGTTGCGGCGATTCGCTGGGGCTATGTAGATCAAATCGAAGACGCAAGTGGCAAAGTAGTTGCTGTTAACCCAGCAAAGTCTACTCGTGAACAGGTACAAAAAAACTATCGCTTGTACAAGTATTGCACTGATGAAGATGTCGATGTTGCAGTTGCTGATCCAATGTGTGCCCGCAGCGATGTTGGAATAGATCCAGTTCAGATAGTTGCGAATCTTATTTTAGAATACGACAGCTCAATGGCTACATGGAATCATCGCCATAAGCGCGATGAGATGATGGACATGATGTCAGCTTCTATGTACCGTTCAAAAAAATTCCTTGAACCAATGGCGAAGTTCTATGAACAATGGCGCCTAATTCTTGCGTCACAAGCTGGCCCAGGAAATGAGTATTTGGAGTCTATCCAAACTAAGGAAGCTTACGAAAGCTTAGTTAAGAAGGCCTTGAACCCAGAAGTAGTAGGAAAAGATAAGGCAGCTTTGCATGCGCAATATCAAAAGACTGCAAATTTGATTTTTAGCTTTTTAGTTCGCGTAGCTTTCCTGCCTGACTATTCTTGCATAACAGAGCGAGCGAATGGCGAAGCTAGCACTATTCAAATGTTTCCGTTTTCAAAGATCCAAAAAGATATTTTTAGTTCTACTGGCAAAACAGTGAAATCTTGTCAGGATCAAGAAGTATCTACGTATTTGAAGACGACAAAAAATGCTAAGACTTTTGCAGAAGCAGGTTATCCTTTTGATAGCATTTATTCTGATCTTTCAAATGTTGAAGTATCAATGTCGACCTACCAGATTACAGACCGTCCTGAAATTTTGGGTGTTGCTCAAGATCGTGCTAATGCGGTTGTTATGCTGGTAAGTCGTTCCTCTGAACTTTACCACTCTAAGTATTCTTATAAGTACGCACCTAACTTTATGGACGAACTTCCATTCCGAGATTTTTTAACTCAAAAAGTTGTTCAACGCTTAACTGAAGGTGTTCCAGTTCAAGAAATTGGATTGGATAAAGCAGTACAAAAAGAATTACCGCCATTAATGAGTCCTGCTTTTGAAACAGAAAAACCACTTTTAAGCTTAATGTTTCAAGCTCTACGATTTGGACAAGATATTCCTAACAAAACTGTTGTGACGAATCAACGGATGGAAAAGTATGCGATTGTTCCTTATTATATGCTCGACGGAACTGGCGAGCCTGAATGTGCAATGATCAATGGTTACAACTGGTGCGCGACTGATCAACACGTTGTTTCTAAAAGCCTCGTTAAGAAGCTTAAGTCACTTCAGCAGATCAAGGCATCATTTAAAATTGATGATACCGTTGTTGCTCAGTTTGTTGAGTTAACGAAGGATTTAATCCCGCAAAAGGGTCAGTTTCAAGAACTCGACGCAACTTTTTTGGATAAAGTTCAAGAGAGAATTGCCGCCACTGAGGAAAAGAATCCTGCTGTCGCAGAGCAATTGTCTTTATTAATGCAAGTTGTTTTTGGTCCTGAGTACTCAATTTGGGAAAAAGGAATCGCTAAGAAAGTTGAAAAACTTCAAAAGGATGACTTAAGCGTTGCTGAAGTAACTCAAAGAGTTGAGGAACTAAAAAAAGCAAAGATTAAGGAACTAGCTGTTCGCATTGGTGTTACTGATAAATATAAAGAATTAACACCAGAAGTTTTCAAAGAGCGTATTACTGAATTTGTTAAAAAAATCAGAAAGAATGCTGAAACCTATCAAGCTGATCCAACGGAACTTGATGCGCAAGCAGATATTATCCTGGAAGCCTTGATGGGCGGCCGCTCTAACTAAAGCTCTCTAATCAGGGTTTTATTTTCGAACGGATAAATTGCAACTAAGATGTGGGGCTTGTTTAAAGAACAAGCCCTCATTCTTTTTAAGGCATCCGAATAAATCGCCATTTGCTCAAACGCGGATTCAACGTGACTAGAGCTTCCCGTCTTGTAATCTAAAATATAAACCGCATCTTCAAGTTCGGCCCAAAGATCGATCGAGCCCTGTAGGATCTTGGTGTCGATTTTAACAGAGAATCCCCATTCTGCCTGCCCGACTTTCAAAATTTCTTTCATTGGCGGGTTTTCGATGTTGTAGATAAAATCGAGGGCCTTTTGCAGATTCACTTCAGTTTTGAAAGTCTGACCTTTTCTTACCGCCAGCGATTCAAAAACTTTATGAGCCATCGTTCCGTATTGCGCTTTTTCTAACGCTTTAGCTTTTGTCATGAGGTTTTGAATTTGAGTACCTGGTTTAGGTGCAAGCTTTGACGTGACCGATTCTTTTCCGACTGACTCTTTTAGAAATTCAGGAAGCTCGAGTGGTTTTAAGGTTAAGGTTTGAGTTTCTAGGGCGAGAGTCGCTGATTCAAGTTCCAGATTTTGTTTTTGAACTCTGTAAAAAGCCCCTTCGATGGCGTGGTCGCCTTCTTCTAATGTCAGAGGTAAATTTTTAATCCAAGTATTTTTTCTGGCTTCTTCAGGTGCAGATAACCAAAGCGATTCTTGTGCACGAGTTAAAGCAACATAGAATACTCTCCACGATTCTTCGGCTTCGCGCTCTTTGATTTTTTTGGTGGTTGCTTGGGCAATTGGAGATGCAAGCAACTTGCCTTCTTCATTTCTTAATGAAATAGAGAAAACTTTTATTTCTTCATCGAAAGTAAAGATCTGGTTTTTTGAACTCTGATTGTCAGAACCGAGTCCTACAACAAACACATGTTCAAACTGCAAGCCCTTTGAGGCATGGATTGTCATGAGCGTGACTCTGTTTGGCTCGACGATAGGTGCGGCGTCTGTTTCGGCTTGATCTAGATTCAAGTTTTCTGCTTCTAGAATTGAATCTACAAATTCGATAAGGTTTTGCCCTGCGCGCTTTTCTTGCGAGCGAAGATCTGTGATAAATTTCCAGATATTGGCTTCTCTTCGACCTGTAGGATCGATGAAGCGGTCAGCTTTTAAGAAATCAGAAACTTTTAGGAATTCTAAGAGTGCCGCTGAAACGCCGTACTGAAAGGCGCGGTCTCTGAGGGTTTGCAGAAGTTCTGCAGGTTTCTTAAGCTCGTCGTTTTTTTCAGCTTGTTTTAATAGATTATTCCAAAGAGTCGACTGCTTTTCTGCTGGGTTCTCTGTCTTTAATAAATCACGAATGCATTTATCGGGAATAAAGAACCATGGAGATCTAAGTAGTCCGATTAAACTAAGCTGATTATACGAATTAAGTAAGAACTGAGTCAGGCTTATAAGGTCTAAGATTTCACGGCGTCGCCAGTAATTACTGACGCTTGGACATTGCACGGGGATTTTAAAATCTTTTGCGCACTGAACGAATTTTTCTAATAAACTATTTTTTCGCGAAAGAACTGCAATCTTTTCTGCTTTAACTCCAGAATCAAGCAAGGCTTTGATTTGCGCTAAAACAGTTCTGACTTCGTGCGAATATTTTTGCTCCGCATCTTCAGGTGGCAGAAGTGTAATAAAAGCTGCGGGCTTTGTAGGATCCTGGTTTTTTGAACCTTGATCTGCCGTTACGAAAGACTTGTGAAGCTTTGGAAATACGAAGTTGAAGAAGTGAACAAGCTCATGCCTTGAACGGTAATTCTTTTCCAGGCGATTAAAACTGCCGCCAGTGCTTTCAATTTCTTTAATCTTGTTATGAAAAACTTCCGACCTTGCACCCCTGAAAAGATAAATACTTTGCTGCGGATCCCCCACCACAAAATGCGGCTGATTTTGAATAAAGTGCGATAAAATAAAAACTTGGATTGGAGAAGTATCTTGGTACTCATCCACCATCCAGTAATCCCACTCACGCGCGAAAGCTGCTCCAGATTCAGGAAGTTCTTTTAAAACTTTCACAGTTAGAATTTCAAGATCACTCATGGTGATAGACCCAGAATCCAGTTTATTCTTCACATATTGAGGAATGACCGCTTCAGATAAACTTTTAAAAAGTGAGTGGACGCGGCCGTAATCTTCCCAGCGTGCAGGATCAAATAGCGGTTGCTCGAGCGTGCTGTCGATAAGATCAATAAAAAGCAGGAGCTCTTCGTGAAGTGCAGGATCAAGTGAGGGTTTTGACTCAGAAAAAGGTGGCTTTCGACCTAGTCCGGTTCGCCACGTCTGGAGCGATTCGTAATCTGTAAATTTTTGTGCGAAGTTTCCGCTATAAGTAACCCACGAATTGGATTCTGCGGCAGACGCTAATTGTGACTTGATAATGGCGTGTGCGTTAGTCAGTTTTTTAAACGTTTGCTTAGATTGCAGTTGCAGTGATTCGACACTGTCCCACTGAAAGCCGTCAACCATGATTGAGTTTTCGTAGACGAGGCCTAAGCCTTCCGCAATTTCAGCCCAGCTGAGGTAATCTAAAATATCAACTAACTCAGTATTTTTTTCGAAAGCTTTTTTAACTAATCTTTTTAAATTCTTTTCGGATTCCGCTGATCCAATAACTTTAAGCTCAGGATTTAAGCCTGCCTTTGAACCGTATCGTGATAGAAACGGAACTAATAATCCATGCAGAGTTGAAATGTGGACCCAGGATTTTTTATTTAAGTATTCAAAAAGTTCCTGATCATTTTCTTTTAGTGCTTGAGCGTATAGGCGTTCTTTTAACTCTTGTGTGGCTTTTCGAGTAAATGTCGAAATCACCACATGAGGGTACCTTTGGTGTTCGGTTTTGAATAACTTCACATTTTGGATAAACGTTTGAATCAGGTTTGTCGTTTTACCTGCACCCGCTCCTGCTTGGATAATTGTACTTTTTAAGCTAAATGGGGTGCTCGACATAGTCGTCTCCATTCACACTTAACGCAGAATTTTTCATCTGTCGGTAGGGCTGTTATTTCGCCGTTCTGAAGCCGTTCAGTTAGCGACTGAACCAGGTTTTCGAAATTATTCAGTAGTTCTTTCTTTTTTTCTTCGTTTAATTTCTGATTTCGCTTCTTGGTGTTCTTAAAAAATCCTGGAATTTCCTGATCAATTTCAAATCCCGTTTCACGAGAGAAGTTTTTAACTACGAAATAAAATGCCGCAACAACGTTCCCTTCGATTCCCTGAGCCCAACCATTTTCTAGCGCATGAATATAAAATAGCATCTGTAGGCTACCGTTTTCGATCCAATGCTGGGCTCCTTTGATCTGCGAGCCACTGAGTTTATAATCGATCACGATGATTTCATTATCCGGTGAAATATCAACCCGGTCGATTCGTCCCCTGAAATTTGCACCTTGGAACTGGCCATTCCAGCTGACTTCGGTCTTTGTCGTTTTGATTTGTGGGTGTTCTTTGCGCCAATCCTTTTCAAACTGAATAAAGCGCTGACAGAGCTTCAGCATTTTCTTCTTTTGCGCTAACCAAAGACCTTCAACAACGCCAGTGAAATGCGTAAGTTTAGTTTCATCAAGTAGAGCATTAAGAGAACCGTCGTCCCAAGTCGAAAGCCCCTTTGTCAGAATCATTTCGAAAAGGTAATGAAGTGCCTCCCCTGCTGAACGTCTATCAAGGTCTAAATCAATTTCTGGAAATGTTCGAAGGCCTAAAGTTTGTCTGGCAAAATAAGTAAAGGGACATTTTTGAAAAGCTTCAAGTGCGGATGGAGATAGGAATTTAATCTCACTTTTCTCTAGTGAACTTGCTTCTTTTTCACCAAGGTCTTGAAGGAGTCTTAATGAATCAGAACTTTGATTGAGAATATGATCAAGAACAGTTTTTTTAGGAATCTGAAAGGTTGCGTGCTCTGTCGTTTTCAAATCTCTGTTTCTAGATTTTAGCCAAATCGAAGAAGGCGTCATAATTTGACCAATTAAATTAATTGCTCCGAAAAATAAGTGATCTGATTTGAGCCCACATTGAATAGCCCACTCTAATTCGAATTCCAGGTCACCCTGTTCTGAATGGCTTAGCCAAAATCCTAAGTCCCTGGAAATTTTTCTAGCCGCTTGGGGCATAATCCCACGATCTGATTTTGCTTTTAGATTCTCTTCGCTTAATTCGATAAAGATTCTATGAGTTACTTTTAGGAAGTGGGCCGACATAATGTTTGTGACCATGATTCCGTTATGAGCAGCCTCACCCAGTAGAATTTCGTGGCGACTCATGCTGGATTCACAAAATGAAATCCAGTCTGACCATGGAAGTAAAAAGCTTTCGTCAAAAGACGCAAGTAAGTCTCGTACAAGAATTTCAAGCCATGTGGGAATTTCTTCAGACGCTACAGTCGAGCTCAATTTCGCAACCTGAAAAATAAACTGCGAATGATTCATTGGAACTTTAAGATCCGCATCTACCTTCAAAGAATGTTTGATCTTATCAAACCGCGTGTAATCAGCCTCGTCATATATATTTTTATAAAGCGCTTCAAAACGCTCAAAAGCTAATTCGATTTCATGCTCATCATGATTTCTTTTGGGCCCATAGTAGGAAAGCTCGAGATCGCGCATTGAAAGATTATAGTTTAGCGCTCTTAGTTTAGATAAGAAGTGCTGAACCCCAACTGTCGCCTGGTAAGATGAAAGCTTGCTTTTATTAACAGGAATTCCTTCAACATCTAAATGGAAAGAAAGAACCGGCCAAACCGCTTCGATATCAGGAGCAACGATCGCGATCTGATCAAGCGGCACACCTTCTTCAATCCATTTTCTTACGATCGAAGTGGTTTGCCTAAGGGATCCAAGTCCTGAAGAAAAGCTTGCATACTCGCGCTTGCACTCTTCTGCTTTAGGCGATTCGACTTTAAGATTTTGGCTAGCAAAACCTTTAAGGTATTCATAGGGCTGCATAAGATCCGAATACTTCGTTCCCTTTTTCGCTGAGTGATCAATCAAAACGGGCGCAAGCACAATAACTTCCTGATGCTTCGAAATCTGATAAAGAAGTTCAGCCTCAACAAAGCTAAGCTGACTACTCAAATCAACAAACAAGTCCTTCTCCCAAAACACGGAGGTATCGGTCACGCTCTGTAGGAACGCCGGAATCCACGGTGCAAGAAGCAGTTTTTTGTTTTCGAAATACGTGTAGACGGCTTTAGTTCGAAGCCACCAGTCTTTCCAAGACTCTTCCTGATCCGGATTCTGTTCAAACCAATCGCTGAGCTTTTCATTTCCGTCCGGATGAAAATGAAATGGGGCAAGATCAGTCATCCATTTGAGAAGCGTATTTTCACTGGCTTCCGGTAACCCAATCGCTTCGCCATGCTGACGAAGAAAAAATCGCAGGTGCAATATAGCCGCTTGCTGGCTGATGATTTTGTATTCTGGATTGCTTCGAAGTAAGATTTTTTTCCATAGATCAGAAATACGAAGCACAGACTCTTCTAAAAAAAATCCTCGCTTTTGAATAAATAATTCCTGAATTTCAAATTTTGTCCGGAGATCCGATAACAACCAAGTCTGCTTAGAGATATCGAGTTTCTTTAGCCATTCATTGATAGATTGTCGATTTTGGATTTCCCAGACTTGAAGCATCTAAAAACATTGTCCGAATACTCAAAAAAAGTCACGAAGCTTTATGCCCCAACTCTTAGGAGGGGTATCGGTCATACCCGCCGTCCTTCGCTGTATTTAGGGGTATCGGTCACCTGGGACCGTGTTAGCGACGTTGCTTGAGTTTACGCCGCTTACCATTGACACTTGTAACGCTGAAGTTCGCGTCGAATACCATGTCGAGAGTTAGACCCACTTGAATCCTTTGATCAGGCGATTGTCCTGGATAAAAGCCTTCTTCAACAGTGTACTGAGCAATATCAAGACGGAAAAGCCAGAGATCCACACCTAATCCATATGTTCCATAACCTTGGCTTGAGCCAAAGCGCAAATCGAATAAAGGAAGAGAGATTTCCGCACCCATATGAAGTTTT
>JANPPO010000433.1:0-4877 GCA_031428555.1 Bdellovibrionales bacterium
GCACGCTCGGCAACTATTTGGGCTGCTGCTTCGGCCTTGGCTCTTGAATCGTTTAATGCGGCAGACATTGTCACGATTTGTTCTGAAACGCCTTGTCCACATTCAGCGAAATGATTCATCAAGCGCTGAACTTGTTCGAAATCGAAATCGGTTTTCAATTCCATTTCTTCAATTCTAGAACCTAAACGAATAAGCTCTGAAAAGTAGGTATCAAGAGCAATGACAGATTGAACTAATGGCGACGGATTTTTGATTTTATTAATTTCAGACATGCCTGATTTTATCGCATAGAGGCAGCAGAAAACCAAATTTTTTCAAGCTCGAGGGCCATGTAATTTGGCTCAGTTAGCTTTTATAGAATCGGGCCCACTTTTAGGACCCTATTCTGGAAAAAATTATAAGCCCGTCTAGAGAGCAATTTGAACGCCAATTTCAACTACTCGATCTTTTGGAAGCTGGAAATAGTCAGATGCCGAGATCTCGTTTTTTGAAATAAGAGAGAAAATCTTTTCTCTCCATAATGCCATTCCTGGGAAATCTGTGGCGTAAAGACTTTCTTTTCCAATAATGAAGCTGACTTCATCAACATTTATTTTATGAGTTCCTAAGTTTAGATTTTCAATCTCTTTAGGAATATCTGGTTGCTCTAAGTAGCCATAACAAAGAGTAATTTGATAATTATCATCTGGTAGTGGAGTTACCTTTACCCGCGATTTCGCATTTACATAAGGCAAACTATCCGTTTGGACAGTTAGAAAGACTAGATTTTGATGAACAGTTTTAAAGTGTTTATAAGCATGCACAATTGCATAGGGAGCTTGCACTAAACTTCGATTTAAATAGACTGCCGTTCCGTCGATACGATTCGGATTTTTTGCTTTTATTTCGTTCAAGAAATCAACTAATGGAACTATTTTTTCGTGCTGACGAATGCTGAGAAGTCTGCGGCCTCTATTCCAAGTCGTCATCAGTGTGAATCCCACAATGCCTACTAATAATGGGAACCAACCGCCATCAAGAATTTTTAAAAGATTTGCTCCCCAAAAAGCCAAATCAATAATTAAGAAAACCCCGCAAATTAAACCAGCAGTTAAAGGACTCCACTTCCATTTTTCACGAGCTACGAAGTAAAATAATATTGTCGTGATAACCATCGTTGTTGTCACCGCAAGACCATAAGCAGAAGCTAGATTACTAGAGGTTTGAAAGGTCAGCACTAAAGCGATACTTCCAACCATAAGAAGCCGATTCATATTTTTTACGTAGATCTGACCAATCTGATGCATCGATGTATGAGAAATATGAAACCTTGGCAGATAACCATTTTGAACAGCTTGTAAGGTTAATGAAAATACCCCGGTAATTAAAGCTTGAGACGCAATCGTAGTTGCGAGGGCAGCAAGAATAACAAGTGGATACAGAGCCCACTGCGGAGCTAGAAGATAAAATGGATTCTCTATCGCTTGTGGGTTGCGAAGTAAAAGTGCACCCTGGCCAAAATAATTTAAAGTTAATCCTGGTAGTGCGACGAAAAACCAAGCTTGTTTGATTGGTTTAATTCCGAAGTGGCCAAGATCTGAATAGAGAGCTTCGCCGCCCGTCACAACTAAAAATACTGATCCTAAAACAACAAAACCATACCAAGCATTATTCTGGAAAAACGAAATAATGTAGAGTGGATTGATCGCTTTAAAAACTTCTGGAGTTTGAATGATGCTTGCGACTCCTAAAACGGCTAATACGATAAACCAGGTTAATGTTACAGGCCCAAAAATTTTACCAATTGTACCCGTTCCCCTTTTTTGGATTGAAAAAAGACCAACCATAATTCCGATTGTAATGGGAATAATGTAGGGATTAAAAATTGGCGTAATTAAACTCAGACCTTCAATAGCACTCAAGATAGAAATGGCCGGTGTGATCATGCCGTCGCCATACAAAAGCGCAGTACCAAATAAGCCCAATAAAATGAGAACAGTTTTCCCCTTTGGAAGCTTATCTTCAGCATTTTTTCCAGGAGGGGTGATAAGTGCAGTCAAAGCAAGAATTCCACCTTCACCTTTATGGTCTGCACGTAAAATGAAAGTAAGATACTTAAGTGAAATCACGATCATCAATGACCAAAAAATTAACGATAAAAGCCCAAGTACATTTTCAGGAAGAGCCACCATGTGATGACCCGGATGAAAAGCTTCCTTAAGCGCATAGAGTGGGCTGGTTCCGATATCCCCATAAACCACACCAAGTGCGCCAAGTGCTAATAAGTATTTATATCCAGGTACATTGTGAGACAGAGAATTTTGATTCGACATAGGTTCCATGATTTAGCATGGAACCATTTCTGTTGAGAAGTGATTTTAAGGTTCGCTAGAGACGACTTTGCAATTAAGCTTGGAAGCCTAATGAGCGTTAGATATTATCAGTGAAATTCCGCTGGTCTTGAAGAGTGTCTGACAGTTGATACTGCAGGTCTTCCTAAGTGAGCACCCACCGGTCTTCTTCTAGGTAAAGAGAATGTAAACGTACTTCCATGCCCGACATGGCTTTCTACGTGAACTTTACCACCGTGAGCTTCGATAATCGTTTTAACAATTGCTAAACCGATTCCAGGTCCCTGATCAGCTGTTTTACGAGCTTGCCAGAAATGATCGAAAATTTCGGACAATTGCTTTTCAGGAATACCTGGCCCGCTATCCTTTACAGAGATAAAGACGAACTGCTGATCACTTCTGACTTTCACAATTACTTTGCTATTTTTAGGACTAAACTTGATCGCATTCCCAACAAGGTTAGAGAGAACACGCATAACACGTTCGCGGTCCATAAATGCTAAAGCTGGTGGATTAACAGAGTTAAATTCTAAACGAACATCACGCTGCTTAGCTAGTGGCTGAAGCATAAGTTTTGCGTCATCAAGAACAACATCGACTGCAAGTTGATCAAGCCGAAGAGTCATCGTCCCAGTGTCAGACTTAGTCTGATCTAAAATATCTTTCACTCGGTCATCAATAACAGCTACGGAACTTTTAATAAGCTCTACGCCTTCATGAATTGTTTTTGAATCGGTTGTGTTTTTTAATCCCTCAGTTGTTTGAGAAATTGCTGATAATGGATCTTTTAAGTCTTGAGCAACTGCTGCAAGAACTTCATCACGCGATTGAACAGCCTTTTTAGCTTCTTCATAAAGTCGAGATCGATCACCAATCTGTCGAGATCGTTCGCTAAGCATTTTTAAAACAAGCAGCGCCACGGAAGCAAATAAAACGCTTGTTAAAATTGTCAGCCAAGTCATTCCAATTGGAATTTGTGATTCCGCGCCTGCAGCTGCTTCCAGCGCATTTTCGCGAGCACGTTCGAGTTCGGCATTATGAAGTTTTACGATTTCATCGAGTGCTTTATTAATCTGATCACGAATAGGTCTAACTTTAGAACGATAAAACTGACCGACAATCTTTGATTCAGTTTGTTTGGCTCTGAATTCCATACCTTGATCGAAAATCTCTTGATGCTGGACTTGCATTCCATCGATGCTCTTAATAATTTCAGGAACTTGTGGAAGACTAAACTTCTTTTCGAAACCTGCTAATGCTTCCGTGAATACTTGCTTGTCTCTTTTTTGATCATCAAAAAGTGAACTTGCACCCATTAAGAAGAATGTCTGACTATTATTAATCTGAGATTCAACAAGGTTACGCAATCTTTCGACTTCAACGAGTGCTCGCACGTCGACATTTACGACAGCGTTACTTGCTTGAATGGTCTTTCGCAAATTCATTGAATAAGCCCAAGCGCCAAACATGACTGCAATAAAAATTGCAGAAAGAAGGATTAATGATTTTTTCTCGATATTCCGATTTTTTTGTTTTGTAAGATTCTGACTCATATAGAAAACGAATAACAATTGCGCGCAGCGTGAGCAATTAAAATATCGTGAGAATCAACTGATGGATTTTCAGAGGTCATTTTATTTCCAAAGTCATTTTTTCAGAGAGAAACAGGCGAAACAAAAACCAAATCAAAGTTTGTCGAAGTGCAGCGTATAGACAGAGAGGAACATTTTATTTATCAAATTTCGCCGAAATATTTGATTTTGTAATAAGTGCTTACTCAATATTGATTGTTTGACCGTGTTCCAGAGCAACAAAATCATTGGGATCAATTTTTTTCTGTTCTCGCGCAACTTTAAGCGCCTCAACAGGATCGTCGATTCCTTCATTTGTTAATTGAAATGTTCCAAAGTGAGTTCCTATTGTTTTTGCAGATTTCACATCGAGATGCGCCTGAACTGCATCGTCTGGATTCATGTGCTGTTGTTTCATGAACCAGCGGGGTTCGTAAGCTCCGATGGGTAGAAAACTTAAATCTATTTTTCCAAATTTCTCTGAAATCTTTTTGAAATGTTCGCCGTAGCCCGTATCGCCAGAGTAATAAACTTGTTTGAACTTATTTTTTATGACGAATCCGCACCAAAGTGCTTCGTTACGATCAAACAGACCTCGCGATGACCAATGCTGAGTCGGCACAACCGTTACTGTTGTTTGGTTTTTTTCGATGACATGCTCTTCCCACCAATCAAGCTCGAGAATTTTTTTTGCGCCCATGTCTTTTATTAATTCTGCATTTCCAAGCGGCACAATAAAAACAGGATCAAACTTTTGAGTTAGTAGCTCGATACTTTTTGCATCCATATGATCGTAGTGATTGTGGCTTATAACGACGAGATCAATTCTTGGAAGTTCGCCTATTTTCATGCCGGGCTTTCGCGCACGCTTTGGACCGACCCAGGAAAAAGGGCTAGCGCGTTCAGAAAAAATCGGATCAGTTAAAATATTGAGGCCATTCATCTGCACTAAGTGAGTTGCGTGATTTATAAATGT
>JANPPO010000434.1:0-8054 GCA_031428555.1 Bdellovibrionales bacterium
TCTCGTTGAACGAACTGCGTGCACTCAACTAATTGTCCGACCGAGAAGCGCTTCGAACCCGCCGTGCCTAAGTTCAGAACCCACTTCGGCTTATGCAGTTCTATCAATTTTACAGCCGCGTACGTGGCTTTTACTTTGCCCACGCCGGTGTAATAAACCTTGATACCTTCGCCCTCGAAGAGGCCTTGGGATTCCTGCTTTAATGCCATTAAAATCATGAGATCGTTTCGTTCCATCTAACCTTCGTTATCCTTTAAAGCTTTTGTCGCATTCTGCTTGTACAGCTCGAGGCTTCGTTTCTGTTGTCGCATTCTGCGTATGCAGCCGCGGGCTTCGCTGCTGCTATCGCGGTCCATGACCCAGCGGAATTTCGCCGTCCATGCCCCAGCCGAATTGCTTGCCATTTCCTTAACATGCACGGTAATAAGAGTGAATGCAAACTCCTCTCAATAACACTGATATGAGCTCTCTAGCACCTGCGGAACATATCGTTGAAATTTGTCGCAGGCTTCATGGTCGAAATATGCTGGCTGCGGCTGATGGCAACATCAGCTTTCGAATTAGCGATAGTGAAATCCTGATTACGCCGTCTGGTATCGCAAAAGGTTTTATGAGGCCTGAACAAATGGCCGTCATCAATCTCGAAGGCGAGATCCTGAAAGGCAAGCCTTCAACCGAGAGACTCATGCATCTCGAGATTTATCGAAATTGCCCGAAAGCAAAGGCTGTCGTTCATGCACACCCAGTTACGGCCATAGCGTGGTCGATTGCAAAACCGAATTTAAAAAAAATGCCAAGTGAGTGTTTATCAGAAGTGATTTTAGCTTGTGGCGATATTCCATTTGTGGATTACGCACGACCGGGGACTCAAGACATGGGTTCAGTTCTTAAGCCTTTTCTACCCACCCACCGTGCGATGATTTTGCGCCGTCATGGTGCCGTCACGTGGGGCGAAGATTTAGAAGAAGCATACCGAGGCATGGAACGCATCGAACACTCTGCACAAGTTCTCGCGATGGCTGAACAATTGGGTGGCCTCAATCCATTGCCTGAAGAAGAAGTGAAGTACTTGTACGAACTTCGAAAACAAATCGGAGAAGTGCTGCTATGAAACTAGAATGTATGTCCCTTCGGTGGACGCCGGAAAAATTCGAGATCTTAGATCAGACCTTGCTTCCGCAAAATGAAATCTGGGAAACAATTGAAAATTGTCATCAGATGATTGCTGCAATCAAATCGTTGAAAGTGCGTGGCGCCCCTCTTATCGGAGTGGCGGCGGCATTGGCATTGGCCCAGTCTGCTTACAAGGGTGCGACGCCGGTAACGCTTCTTAAAGAAGCGCAAAGTCTTTATGAGGCAAGACCAACTGCGGTCAATTTGATGAATGCCATGAACCGCATGATGAATGTTTTAAAAAATAATCCGCAGAAAGATACTCTTATCCAAAGTGCGATCGGAATTTTCATAGAGGATGTCGAGCTCTGCAATAAAATCGCTTTGAACGGCTCAAGCTTGATCCAAGACGGGGATCGTATCCTTACTCATTGTAATACGGGTGGCCTTGCAACTGCGGGTGTGGGAACAGCATTAGGAATTATCAGACAAGCTCATGAAGAGGGTAAAAAAATCCACGTCTACGTCGACGAGACAAGACCCCTTCTTCAAGGGGCAAGGCTGACTTCGTGGGAATTGCAAAAATTAAATATCCCGATGACTTTGATTACAGATAGTATGGCCGCTCACCTGATGGGTCAGAAAAAAATTGATAAAGTATTTGTCGGCTCGGACCGCATTGCTGCCAACGGGGACTTCGCCAATAAAATTGGGACCTATTCAGTCGCGATCAGTGCGCATTATCACAAAATCCCTTTTTATGTCGCAGCACCTTTTACAACGGTCGATCCAGAATGCGCATCAGGAGATCAGATTCCGATCGAGCAAAGAATTCCACAGGAAGTGTGGGGATATAAAAGTTTAGAGCAAGAAACTTTCTGGGTACCGAAGCAGACTCCGGTTTATAATCCGTCATTTGATGTGACTCCTCATCAGCTGGTTACAGGTTGGGTCATGGACCGCGGAGTTTTCACGAATGCGGAAGTTAGCGAAGGCGTGTTCAGGTCTACGCCCTGAAGTAAGCGTGTTCAGAGTCGGCTCTTAACTGCGCGTATTCAGATTAAGTTTTGCGTCGAAAAAAATTAAAAGAGGTTAATTTATGTTAGCAGTCATTGGTGGTTCGGGTTTTGAAAAGTTTGATGAATTTGAAACACTCGAGATTTTGCCTCGGGAAACTCCATTTGGCCTGACTTCGAGTGGATTTAAAAAAGTAAAAGTAGGAGATCAGGAATTTCTTTTTATTTCCCGACACGGTGATCATCACGAACATTTGCCTTCTGAAATAAATTACCGCGCGAACATTTACGCATTTAAAAAATTAGGGGCGAAGGCGATTGTTTCTTTTAGTGCAGTTGGCTCTTTGCATAAAGAGTTCGCACCGGGCGATCTTGTGATTCCATATCAATATATAGATCGAACAAAATCTTTACGTCAGCACACTTTTCTAGGACAGGGTTTGATTGGCCACGTTTCATTAGCAAAACCAATTTGTGAAGTGATGGCGGGAAAAACAATTCCATTATTAAAGAATTTAAATTTTAAATCGCATCTAAGACAAACTTACATTTGCATCGAAGGACCGTATTTCTCGACGCAAGCAGAGTCGAATAGTTATCGTCAGATGGGCGCGCACATTATTGGTATGTCCAATTTTCCCGAGTACGCCCTTGCTCGTGAGGCAGGTCTCCCATACTTACCTTGTTGCTTCGTGACTGATTACGATTGTTGGGATGATTCAATTCCGCACGTGACCGTTGAAGAAGTGATTAAGGTGATGAAACATAACAATTCCAAAGCGTTTTCTTTTATGAAGGAAATAATTAAGCAAAAAAATATCTGGGAAGGTAGCCTGGCATTCAATGGAGGCCTGAAGACCGGACTTTTTATGCCCCCAGAGGCCATTCCTGCCGATAAAAAGCCTTGGGTGAATGTGCTAATGAATTAAGCACCGATGTGTCACGGGGCAAATTCGGACGTATTTGCCGGGGCATAACTTCAGAACTTTTTTTAAGATCAAATCTATTTACTCTGATTTGCGTATAAACATCCAAAAGTTTGGCTTTAACTTTGCTAAGTACAATATGTATGAAGCAAAACACAAAATCTTATGTTGATTCATATAGAGGCCAAAAGCCAATGGATCGCATTTTTGTGTTTTCGCTTATTAACAGAGGCAAGTTTTTAAAGACCCATCATAAAAGTATTCGCTATTAACTAGGCATGGATTACAAGTGAGGACTTTTTTGATGGGTTTCTTTTATAAATGAAAGTTTTTTTCTTTTTTGAAAAGAAGTTTATTAAACTGCCAGAGCTTGGATGCTTATTAAAAAACTGTTTTTGAGTTAGGAGGGACTATGACTCAAAGTAGAAATATGCTTCACAATATTATGGCCATGAGTATTTTTATGGTCGTTACAATCGCGCTTATTCCTGGATGTACATCCGAACCAAAGCGAGTCAGCATTCCCGCGTCAGCGAATATAAATGATGAACTTGTTTCCTTAAGCGAAGATTTAAAAATTGCTCAGCAAAACCAGGTCGATGTGATGTCACCTCGAAATTTTGAAAAAGCCGAGACTCATTTCGCGAAAGCTCGTGCGGCGACAGAAAAAAACAAAGACCATCAAGATATTTTAGACTCAGTGGGGATGGCGAAAGCTTACCTCATATTAGCTAATGAACATGCAACTCGCGCAAAGCCTTCGGCCGCCGATATTCTAAAAGCGCGGGAAGATGCGATTCAGGCTAAAGCCCATCAATTATTACCGAAGAAATTTAATCAAGCTGACAGTAGTTTAAAGTCGGCAACTCTTAAAGCTGAAAAAACTCGTTCCAGTGTCGAGGCTAACCGCCGCGCAGATTTGCAGAAAAATTATCTAGATGCCCAGATTGAAGCTATTAAATTGGTAAATTTAAAACCGATTGAAAACACAATCGACACCGCGAAAGATAGCGGCGCTAGAAGATATGCTCCGCGAACTTTGGCATCAGCAAAAGCCAAATACGAAATCACTGAAAACCTAATTGAAACTGATCGCAATAATCAAATCGAAATTAAACGTGCTTCAGAGTCTGCGAAGAACGAAGCTACGAAAGCTCTTAACGTGGCGAACATTGCTAAAAACAGCAAAGTTTCTGAAAGCGTAGCGCTTGAATTAAACGCTCGCCGCCGTGCAAATGAAAGATTAAGTTCCGAGCTCAGCGATACTGAATCTGAATTAAGTTCAACTGAACAGCAGTTGATGGCAGAGCGGGCGGAAGCAGAACAGATGAAAGCTGAAAATGCAGCGTTGGCTCAAAAAAATCAGTTTAACGAATCTTTTGCGTGGGCTCAGGAACAGTTTAAGCCAAACGAAGCTGAAGTATTTCGGCAAGGTGATCAGCTTTTAATCCGTCTAAAATCAATGAAATATAAATCAGGGCAGTCGGAACTTTCTTCTTCGGCATACCCTGTTCTTGCAAAAGTAAAAGAAGTGATTGCAAAGATGGGCGCAGAAAAAGTGCGCGTTGAAGGTCACACTGATTCAACAGGTAAAAAAGCTTTGAACGAAGAACTGTCACAAGAGCGTGCTGAAAATGTGGCAGAGTATATCGCTGATGATAAAGTCATTTCAAAAAACCAAGTTGAAGCAGAAGGTTTGGGTTTTGAAAAGCCCGTATCAAATAACACGACAACACAAGGCCGAGCTCAAAACCGCAGAGTTGACGTGATTATTGTACCAAGTCAGCTTAGCGCTGGCTCTTCAGTCGAGTAATGATATTCTTAGCGTCCTGCGACTTGTGACTTCTGAACCATCGAAGAAACAGCTGTCACAAGCTGATAATTTGAAATCGGTTTTGAAATATGCATTTGGAAACCTGTATTCAGCGCGCGGGCTTTTTCTTCTTCGCGAGCATAGGCAGTCAATGCAATGGCCGGAACGTTTTTACAAGCCGATGCTTGTAATGATCTAATTTTTGAAATCAGCTGATAACCATCAACTTCCGGCATTCCAATATCAGAAACAAATACGTGTGGCTTAAAGCTATCGATTTCTTGTAATACTTCCGCTGCCGAATGAGTCAGCTTCACTTCTGCGCCGGCTTTTCCTAACCACATTCTTAATAAAAATAAGATGTCCAAAGAATCATCCACTACTAAAACGCGCACGCCAGAAAGTAAGTTTGGAGTGAGCTCAATTTCTTCTTGGACCATCGGCGCTGAAATCTTTTGAGTTAACACCGGCAGACTTACCGAAACAGTCATTCCTTGGCCGCGGCCACGACTGTGAGCCTGAATCATGCCTTTATGTTCTTCGACGATGTGGGATGCGATTGCAAGCCCCAAGCCTAGACCACCATGATTGCGTGTGGTGCTCATGTCTTCTTGTTTCAAGCGATCGAAAATGTATGGCAAGAATGTAGGATCAACTCCTTGCCCATTATCTTGAACAGTTAAGGTGCAGCGATCCTGATGCTTAATCAGACTGACTCGAATTTTTCCGCCTTCAGGAGTAAACTTGATCGCATTCGTCAGTAAATTACTTAAGACCTGTCCAAGTCGTTGTTCATCCGCCATAACGGCAAGTGGTTCGCTAGGTAAATTAACTTCAACACTAATTTTCTTAGCGGCTGCGCGTGGAATAAAGGCGTTTGTTGTCGAGTTAATGATATCAGTTAAAGAAATTGATTTAAAATCGAAGATTAACTTTCCAGTCACGATTCGGGAAATATCCAAAAGATCATCGATTAAACCCTTTTGAATATTGGCATTGCGATCTAAGATTTCTAAAGCTGAATCAAAAGTCTTTGATTCTCGGTCTTCATTTTTTAAAATATCAAGCCAGCCCAAAATAACGTTAAGCGGAGTGCGAAGCTCGTGGGAAAGAGTCGCAAAAAATTCGTCTCGTTTTTGAGTCGCCAGAGCTTGTTGTTCCAAAAGGTCGCGAACTTGATATTGTTTATGGCGCGCTCTTAAAGCCACGACAGCTGATTGAATCAAAGTGAGCCTTGCAAAAGGGCGTTCGAGAATTGAAATGTTACCACTTCTGGGAAAAGCTTCCGTGGCTTCGTGAGTATTTCCATTTGTTAGTAAAATAACCGGAATATCAGACCAAGGTTTTTGGCCACTTAAGGCCGTTTGAAGTAATGATACTTCTTCAACATGCAATGCTTCTTCGGCAACAACCAATGCTCCACAACCGGACCGCATAACTTCGCAAAGATGAGCCAAGCTTTCACAAGCAATGGCATGAATGCCCGCATCTTGCAAAACACCCGCTGCTACATTTGAATCTGTAGCAGTAGGACCTAAAACTAAAACCGCATCCGCCGGTTTAACGCTTTCTTGGTTTTCCATTCCCTCTTCTTCTTTGGTTCCTAGTTAGGTTCCGCTATGTTCAGGTCTCAGCATCGCATTGGCGTCGCCGATATAAGTTGGCACCCCCGTAAAGATGCCAGAGAAGTTTTTCAGAACAGGTCCAACCGTTAATCCATTTGGAGGACCAATTTTAAGTTCTCGAAGGGTTTCTTCATGGGCACCAGTGCGTTTTTTAATAACAGAAATAGCTTTTTTAACACTGCCAAAAGCCTCGAAGTATCGAGTCACGATAACCGAATCGGCTAAGTAAGTCAGATCAAGTGGAGTTTGCATTTGCCCCATCAAGCCAGCCTGCGCTAGAACCATAATTGTGCAGACTCCACGATTACCTAGGTAAGCTAAGAGCTCGTGAAGTTGCAGCATCAAAAACTGTTGTTCTGGCATCGCGTGAATGTAGCCATTTAGACTATCAATGATTACGATGTCTGATTTTTCTGCGCTCGCAGATTCACGTAATATCGTCGCAAATTGTCCGGGCGTTAGTTCCGCTGGATCGATTTTGCGGATCACGATGTTTCCACTTTCAACATACTTATCTAAAGCTAAACCTAAAGCTTTAGCTCTTGCGAAAAGATTGTGAAGGCTTTCTTCAAAATTATAAATTGAAACTCTTTGACCGCGCGAAGCTGCTGCTACTGCAAAACGAAGACAAATCGTCGATTTACCTGTACCAGCCGGCCCAATAATCAAATTACTTGTCCCACTATCAAGTCCGCCACCCAAAAGAGAATCAAGACCAGAAATACCGCTTGTCAGTATTTTTCTTTTAAAACCGTCTTTGTGTTCGGCAGACACAAGTCTTGGGAAAATCCGAATACCACCGGGCTCGATTTGGTAATCATGGGTTCCGCCTCGGAAAGCCACACCGCGAAGTTTTACAATGTGAAACTGGCGGCGTTCGACCCCGTAGCCGGCTCTTAACTTTTCAAGAAGGAAAACACCATGAACAATACTTTGAACATGAAGATCACCGGCTTCAGAAGTGAGATCATCAAGTAATAGAACAGTCGCGCCTCGGCCAGAGAAAAATTCTTTCAAGTGCAGCATTTGCCTTCGGTAACGAAGCGAGGTTTCTGCCAGCAAACGAAGTTCAGAAATAGAATCAAAAACGATTCGAGCAGCGCCAATCTCATCAATATTTTTCAAAAGTAAATTAACAGTTTTAGATAATTCAATCTCTGAAGGATGAAATAAAGAATTTTGATTGAGTGCGCCCGAATTAATTTTGATCGTGGAAATTTCCAGAATAGTGATATTGCTTAAATCCCAATTATGAGATTTAGCAACTGTCTCAAGTTCTGCTTTAGTTTCTGAAAAAGTGATGTAAAGACATTTTTCGCCAAGCTTTGCGCCTTCTAAAAGATACCTCAAAGCGAGAGTTGTTTTTCCAGTTCCAGGTTTACCTTGAACCAAATAAATTTGATCGCGTGGCAAACCGCCACACAAAATTTCGTCAAAGCCAGTTACCCCGGTTTTGCATTTCTGTTGTTCAGATCGATCTTCATTTGTGTTGTCAGATTTCATAATCGTCATTCCTTGAAATTTCGCAGGGTTAAATCCTTAATCCTATTGGGGACTAACA
>JANPPO010000435.1:0-8479 GCA_031428555.1 Bdellovibrionales bacterium
CCCCAGTACCTATTGCGAAGTTCTTACTTCGTTTTCGCGGCCTGGGTTGTGACGAAGAACACTTTCGAAAAGTTTTCCGATTCGTTCGTAGAGATCACCCATCAATCGCTCAAAGCTTTTACCTGAAAGTTCTGCCGCTGCTTCTAATCGGGCCGCGCACTTTAGATCCGTACAAAGAATCACACCGATACTTTGTTTTGAATTTAAGTTGAGGCCCAAGATGCTCACTTGATCTGAAGAGCCGTGGCTTAAGCACCAGTCGCAATGGCCGGCAGAATGTTCTCCACCGCTGGTGGGGCGCTTAAAAACTAAACCCATGGGATTGCGCCAGTGGGGTTTACGAAACATCATGTAGACATAATTGCCCGAATTTTCCCGCCACGCATAATAGTGTTGAGCATTGATCGGATAAGTAATTCCTGGCGGAGGCAAAACCCGCTTCTGATCTTTTTCGCTAAAAGCAGCAAGCAAATCTTCTTCGGATTTCAATTTGAAAGAATGATCTTTGGGAACAATTGCTAAGTCAGGTTTTCTAGCCATAAGCACTTCCTTAATGTGGATTCGGGAAGGGAACCATTGCGGGAATCATAGCAATTTAGTGCTTAGAAGGAAAGTGAGGAGTTGCTATCACTTTTGGCTCTTCAGAACTTTTTTGAAGAACACAGCTTCTTTTTCAAGCGAATCAACTAAATTTTCTTTTTTACGGAAGCCGTGGCCTTCGCCCGGATACTCATAATATTCGTACGTGATACCCTTTTTTTTCAGGATGTCAGCCATCTCTCTTGAATTTTCGGGTGGTACAACTTTGTCGTCAGACCCCTGGAAAATGATCATAGGGCTTTTCAATTTTGAAAGATGATTGATCGGCGAGCGGTCTTCATACTCTCGAAGATTTGTCTCTAAAGTTCCACCAATGAGTTGCTCAAGATAATGCGATTCATACTTATGTGTGAGCTTTTGAAGAGTCACAAGATTACCAATACCAAAGTGGCTTGCTCCAGTTGAAAAAAGCTCTGGATAGAATGTTAGAAGTCGTTGAACGGTGTAACCCCCGGCGCTGCCACCCGATACAACCGCTTTATCACTTATCAAATTTTGCTCTTGTAGATACTTGAGTCCCGCTTTCACATCCTGGATTTCTGCGATTCCCCATTTTTTCAAGAGAGCATCACGATACTTACGGCCGAACCCAATGGAACCTCGATAATTGACATCGAAAACGGCATAGCCTTGCGACGTCCAAAAAAGAAGTTGTTTAGAAAATCCAGGCTGAGTCATGCCTGTCGGACCACCGTGCACTAATACTCGCACCGGCGGCTTCTCATGAGATGGGGCTTTGTAGTTCGAGTTTACTGGAGGATAAAAGTATCCGTATGACTTTTGGCCTCCTTCTGTAGGAAATGAAATGGCTTTGGCTTCGCTGACATCATCTTCCTTTATTTTTTGCTCTGAAGACTTTTTAATAACCTTATGTTTACCATGACTGTCTAATTCTAATAACTGGCTTGGCCCTTTAGACATCATCCCAACCAGATAAAACTTTTCACCTGACGGAACAGGGACAGAGACAGCAACTGGCTCTACTTTTATCTCTCGAGTCTTTCCGGTAATTGAGTCGACTTCTAGTATGTGGTCTTCACTTTCCTTCAATGCTAATGCAAAAATTTTGCTTGAGTCACAACGAAACTGCTGAAAATCCATCAGCTCTTTCGTTATAGTTCTGATTTTTCCATTTTTATAACCATAGAGATTATAAAAATTCTCAAAAGAGCTTTCATTTTTATCAGCAAAGTCTGCACCGAAAATTAATTCGCCGCTTGGCAAGTAGCAGATACTCGATATTGACGAAGTTTTCGAGCCTGCTACTTTCTTTTTATCGCTGATCTTTCCACTTTCAAAAGATGCCTGATAAAGAAGTGTCGAGTCCCACGGCATATAAGGATGATTCCATTCCAGCCAAGCCAAAAACTTCCCGTCAGCTGAAAACTTGGGGGATTTGTAGAAGTCTGCACCTGTTGCTAAAATTTTCGCTTCTTGAAGTTCAGATTTTTGTAAATCAATAACGCCGATTTGATTTACAGCTTCTTTTTTAGGAATTTCTTTTTCATACCCGAAGGCCAACCATCTACCGTCAGGAGAAATCGTCAAATCAACATATTTACCTAATAACCCGTCTTTAGTTTTTTCTGTCGTTAAAGGAACCGGGGCGGCTGCAAGATTTTTCAGATTAATTCTATAAATTCTTTGGTCCGTCGAATTAACAAAGTAGGCCCAATCTGATGCGATAGCATAAGAAGATCCGCCATACTCAAACACCCGGCTTCTCGTTGAAAAGGGCTTTGGAATAACATCAACAACTTCGCCTGAAGTATTTCGCATCATAAGAACAGAGCGACCTGCTTCTTCGGGCCTATTTTCTACCCAGAAGAGGCGGCCCGCTTCGTCTATAGATAAGTATGAAAAACCGACTGTCTGCTGGAAAACTTCTTCGGATTTTAAGACTGGTTGCCAATCTAGGTAAGAAGCCTCTGTAGGTTTTGTTTGCATAGAAGAACACCCCATAAAAATAAGTTGGATTAAAAAGATTGAGCTCAAGATTAGAGACCAATTTCGCTTCATCGTCATTTCTCCAAAAGTATGCACTCTATAAGCAGTGAGCGAGAATTTGAGGAGTAGCTGCAGCAGAATGGTTGATAGCTTTTTTCACATATTTATATGAATCTGTCTAGGGCCTTTCTTTTTCGTATTTTGATGAGTTTCCGCAAACAGGATTGTTGAATCCAGTGCCCAAGTTAAGCTTTAATAGAATAAATTCTAGATATAAGGACACTGTAAATGAAAACCTTCAAACTGATCGTAACGATATTGCTTTTTTTTGTTTCGGCTGTTTTATGCCAGCAGATTATCGCTCAGTCGATTGCGAATCAAAAACACAAACAAGACTATGCAGAGATAAATCATATCAAGTACGGACTTTTTAGTGTCGAGAAGTGGAAAGAACACTTAGCAAAAATTGTGGCGGCAGAAATCACGCAGCTTAATCTGACAGATTCCAACGAGCGCGAACTTAAGAAACACGTCGAAATTCAATTAAATGGTCTGATTGATAAAGTTGATCAGAAAATTCGTGATAGCAATGCGAAGACAACGGGTGGAAGGATGAAGCAGGCCTTCATCAATGCATTCGTCGACATGAAGGACATCAAATCGGGAATACCAGAATACGCCGATGCCATCATCCTTGAAATGACCAAGGTCAAAAGCGAAAAACATATAAAGGGCCTCCTTCAAAAACGAGTCGAAAAGTATTTTGATAAAACCTTCGAGTCGAAAGACTTATCAGCGCTTAATGTAATCCTTTTGAAGAACTCAACTCCTGATATCGAAGCGGCCAGAATTCAAATTGATGCAGAGATTTCGACCAATCAAAAACTCATCTACCAAGAGACTTGGTTACTCATCGGGATTGCGATATTGCTTTTTGCAATTGCCGGACTCAGTAAAGACACACTACCCGCCGCTCAATACATCTTACTACTTCTGATTTTGGTCGTTTTACTAGCTACTGGAGTAACCACTCCGATGATCGACATGGAGGCTAAAATCTCTGAGATGAGTTTTGTTTTGCTCGATCACCCCGTGAGCTTCAAAAACCAGGTTCTGTATTTCCAAAGTAAAAGTATCATCGATGTTTTTTGGATCATGGTGACCCATAAAGATCTCGAAATGAAAATCGTTGGAATTTTGATGGTAGCCTTCAGTATCGTTTTCCCACTTTTCAAGATGCTATCGTCACTTTTGTATTATTATGATTTTTGGCGTGCCCGCGAAAAATGGTGGGTGAAATTCTTCGTATTAAAATCTGGAAAGTGGTCGATGACCGATGTTTTAATCGTTGCGATTTTCATGGCCTATATCGGCTTCAACGGCATCATTACCAGCCAATTCGGAAGTTTAAATTCCGAAGATCAGGAAATGGTTATCCTAACAACAAACGGGACATCGCTTCAGCCAGGATTTTATATCTTCTTCACTTATACGATTCTGGCACTTTTTCTTTCAGAATTTTTAACGAGGAAACCTAAGGATGCCTAAGTTACCTCGTTCAGATTAATTGAAAGACCTAATTAATAAAAACTTCCATATTTGAGATCACATGTGTTGTTGGGGAATCAGGTGCTAAGCTGTCAGAAGAAATATCTATCAGTTCAGACTTCAAATAACTGGCGACTGAGGTCTTTATCGTAACTTGCGGAACTTGGCCTACGACTTCACCCTTCTCTAGCAAATATCCGATTTGGACAGGACTCGAGAATTCACCTAAGTCATTACTGTCCCCACCAGCCGCAACAAGCGCCACGATACAGCGATCAAGCCCTGATAAAATTTCCTTCCAGGTTTTAGATCCTTTTTGAAAACTGACTTGGTTAAAACCTAAAGAGACACCTCGATTATATGCTCTAAGGCCATTTCCAGTGCTGGTGCCTTTAAACTTTTTAGAAAAACGCAAATCAGATAAAGTGGAAGCAAATTTTCCTTGATCAAGTAGAGTTATTTGCGAATCTCTTACGACACCTTCTCCGTCAAAAAAATCGATAACACCATTTTGAGAATTATAGTTTTGATCAAGTAAAGTCACACGTTTATCAAAAAGTTGTTGGCCCAATTTTCCGCTGAATAGCGCTGTCCCTTCAGAATATTTGTTAATCATAAAAGATTCTTTTAGTTTCCCAATTGGCTCGAGCGGTTCTGCCAACAAGACCGGCATCGATTGGCTTTTAAGCGAAACAATTTTGCCTTCCGCTTTTAAGAATTCTTCATGCGATAAAATCGAGGTCATGATGTTATTTAAATTATCCGTGGTGTTACCGAAGTAACCATCCATCATACTTCCGGAGCCCTTGCGCTGATAGACAAAATACCATTCGCAAAATCCCGCAGTAGTACTTAGTTCTAAGCCGTAACTACTCGTCAGACTTTTTTTTAAATTTTTAACGTTGCAACGTCCGCTGAAAACATAATTAGGGTGACGCTCCACTAAATAATGAAAGCCTTCTGTATACGCTTTGAAAAAATCTTCGCCTAAAAATTTAACTGCACGATGTTCAGTTCGCGCTGGCGCAAATCCGTAATCGTGAGTCGTGCCTGGCCCGCCCCATTCAACCGAATCTTGTAAAAGCCTGTCTCGAGTAGAAGCTCCGAGCCTTGAAGCATTAAATACTTTTCCGCCCTCAAAGCGCCGAATGCCATGTCGACTGATATCTTGGCCTTTTTGCGCACTGATTTTATTGCCTTCGATAACGAGCGAAATATTTTTCTCGTCTAGAGATAAAAGATCGTATTCCATTAGCTCACCTGCATTTCACGTACTAATAAGAAGGGGCCACCATCAGCAACTGACAATGGCCATTGTTCCATTTTACCGCAACCACCGATAGCCGAACTATGAAGCTCAAAGTGAGAAGAAACGGCTTCAACATTTTTCAAAGTCTCAAAAACCGATCCTGAAATAACGGCAACTCGAACCGGAGTTTTCGTACCACCCTTACCAATAAGATAACCCCGACAAGGAGCAATCGTAAAAGTGCTAAGCCCCGAACCGTGAGACACACCTTCTACTAGAATGGCTCCTTCACTTCGCGCTAATATGTCACCAACAGATTCTGTTCCGGGTTCAATATAGGTAGAAGTCATGCGAACCATCGGTTCCCATTCAAAATTCATGGCTCTCGAATTTCCAGTGGGTTTTTCATCAAGCTGCGAAGCCGTATCGACTGTATGAAGTCGGCCCGCTAAACGACCATTCTTAATAAGATAATTTTTCTGCGCTACAATGCCGTCATCATCAATCGGACAATAGCCAGATGTATTTTCATGTCCGCCGTAATCCACAATCGTTAAGCAATCTGCACCAATCTGCGAACCAATTTTCCAATCTTCTAATGCTTGCGGATCGCCCAACATAAAATCAGCTTCAGACTTATGCCCGAATGATTCGTGAGTAAACACTCCGGTCACTTCAGGATCAAAGAGAACTTTATATTTACCCGGCTTAACTGATGGAGCATCCAGAAATTTTTTACTTTCGAGCAAGCTTTTTGTTAATTCTTCAGACCCATTTTTCAAAGCCTCGATATTCGCTCCGTAAAGCATAAATTGATCAGTAAAAATATGTTCGCCTTCTTTAAGTGTATAACGAATCGCGAGCCCACCTTGGTTAAAATCAAATTCAAAATTAGTTCCTACTGAATTAAAGAATGATTTAACTTTATAAACGTCACGATAGATAATATCGGCCGAGCCGACGAAAGAAGTTTTCTTCAACTGATCTTTATAGCCTTCGCAAATTGCCAATTTCTCTTTAAGTCCAATAAGAGAATAATTGCGAGCTTCGAAATTCATTTTGATAAAAGGCTTTTGCTTCTCGACGATGTAGTTATTTTTACTTTTAGTGAAAGCTTCTTTTGACGACAAGTCAGTGAGTATTGCTTTTAGAGCGCCCAAGTCAGTTGTCGACTGATAAAACCAAAATCCATCCTTGCGAACTCGCACAAAGGCCCCAAGAGACGGATTCGAAGTACAAGATACGATTTCCCCGTTCCTAACATCGATTGCGGTTTCAAAAACATCTTCGACCCGAACATCCCAGTAATCACATTTTAATTTCAGTTCAGACAATTCCGATTTTAACGTTTCTAAATGACCCACCGAGCCTCCTTGGAAGTAGCTCAAGAATTAGCTCATCTAGTAATCATTGTGTAGTACTTACTGAAGAACTAAGCGCAGCATCGAGGGCTCATCTTTTTGCTCGTCGATTTGTTTTTCAAGTACAGTAAAACCTGCTAGAGCCACTTCAGACATGACAGTTTCTGCAGGGTAAATACGACGCTGAGCACACCAGTGCTGTCCGTCAACTTCAACGACGCCCCTATCGGTCGTGGGCTTCGTTTTGTGCCAAAGAATATAATCTTGATCAAAGCGAAGAGTATCAAATCCATCTGTCGGATCAAATTTCGACGGTGGTGCTACCATCGTGTCCAAGATGAAAATTCCGTAGGGCTTTAGAATACTTTTAGTTCCTTTTAAAACTTTCATTCGATCTTCATCAAAGACAATACAGTGAAGTAAATGGCTGTCGTAGATAAGATCAAATTTTTCATTCAACGAGCTTAAGTTTAAAACATCGCCTGAAATAAAATTCACCTGCAGATTTTGCTGCTTAGCTAACTCACGCCCCATCTCTAGTGCCGTTTCAGAAATATCAATGCCCGTAGTTTTGAATCCTGCCTTAGCCATTGGAAAAGCCGTTGTTCCCGTTCCACAGCCTAAATCGAGTGCTGACTTATTTGTGGTGATCGAAAAATGCTTCTCAATTTTTTGCTTTAAGTACGCATTGGTTTTCGCGTCGCCTAGTTCGGATAAGTTTTTAGCGTTTCCCCAGCCGATGTAGCCTTTAGATTTGATTTGCTGATAAGCCGACTCGTGAGAATGGTAATAGGACTTCATGGGGAAACTCCTTTAAAACACTTTGGTCGATGTCTCCGGCCTATTGTTTCTTAAATTTTACTGAAGTGCTAGCTTAAGCGTTGTTAAATGCCGCTTCGAGTTTTTTAATGTCGAGCTTTTTCATTTTCCACATCTCGGCCGTCATGGCCTCCTTCTTCGCCTTGTTTTTGGTGGTGTTCCACTTATCGAACTTTGCAGGCACAATCTGCCAGTGCACGCCGAATTTATCTTTCAGCCAGCCACACTCAATTGGAGCTCCGCCACCAGCTGTCAGCTTTTTCCAGTAGTTGTCGATCTCTTTCTGAGTTTTGCAAGGAACGACGAACGAAACCGAGATATTAAACGGAATCTCCGCATACCCATTCAAGAGCGTAGACTTTTGACATTTTGATGATCTCCAAAATTTAATAGTTAACCTTAATTCGAAACTAAAACCTTGAATCCTGCCATCGAAAATCTTTTCATATCGAATGGCATTGGTTGGCCCGCAAAGTTCATTCGGGGGTCTGCCATGACTTTTTTATTGATTCGATTTCTGTCTGCTTTTGTCTTATAGACAATAAATGCAAATATAGCCGTCTCATTGGGTTTCAATTTACACATTTTCTTGAAACCAAGACCCCATTTGTTCGTCATGTCTTCACCGACACATTCAAAATAGCCCAAGGCTCCATATTCCATCCAAATCTTGCAACCTAGGTTTGCCATTTTCTTATAAGCGTTTAAATTTTTCTTCTTTATTGGAATCACGAATCCATCAACATAGCCTGACATAGGAACTCCTTTTGTAAAGCGTAAAGAGTAGCAGTGGTTTTTCAGAAAGTATATCGGGCATGCTTTGTTATTTGGACGCTCCAGGTGCTCCAAAATTTGGAGCAAAATGCTCCAAAAACGTGAAAACCCTGCTACTCAAAGCGAAAATTCGGTTCTAGATTGTATTCACAACCAAAACACTCTAAAGGAGTTTATATGA
>JANPPO010000436.1:0-3748 GCA_031428555.1 Bdellovibrionales bacterium
TTAGTCCATATATAAATGGACATAAAGGTCCGATATGATCATATGTACATGTACATATGATTGATTTATGCCCATATATAGATGAACATAAAAGTATGAAAAACAATAAAAAGCTCCAACATCAACAACGGCAAATCCTAGATCAGAAAATCCAATCTCAGACTTGGGGTCCTCGTCCTAAAGTGGGTTGGTTAAAATCCGTACGAGATTCCCTAGGCATTTCCGCTCGGCAATTAGCTGAGCGCATGAAGGCCAGTCCTAATACTGTCAGCCAACTTGAAGCAAGTGAAATTAAAAAGACAGCCACTCTCAAAAGTCTTTCTAAAGCAGCCGCCGCGATGGATTGTGAACTGGTTTATTGGATTCAACCCAACCCTCCAAACAAAAGCTTTGATCAAATCTTAGATCAGAAAGCTCTCTTTCTGGCTCAGAAAATTTCAAAAGGTGTGGCTCATTCCATGTCGTTAGAGGAACAAAAAGTTACAAACCAAATTACTGAAAATCAGATCAAAGCCCTGGCTCAAGAGTTAAAACGCGAGCTCGATCCCCGATTGTGGCAACATCTGCCTCAAGAAAAAAATAAAAAATGATTTTTAAACCTGAATATCTTAAGGGAGCCACCCCACTTGATCCTGATGAATTAGCGGGATTAATACCTCAATTTATTTCAATTCAAAGTGATTTGAATATTGTTGAACAAGAAAACATTCTCAATGGTAAAAATTGGGCTCTCAAATACAAAAAAAGTCTTCTAGAAGAAACTTTCGTTCGAACGCTACACAAGAAAATGTATCAAGATGTTTGGAAATGGGCTGGTCAATATCGAAAGACTCAAAAGACCATTGGGATTGAAGCTCACCAAGTTCCAATACAACTTACTCTTCTGATGAACGATGTTAAAACTTGGATTGATCTTGAATCCTATGACTGGCCTGAACTACTGGCTCGCTTTCATCATCGACTTGTTTTCATACACCCGTTTGTTAATGGTAATGGGCGCTTCGCCAGACTTCACACAGAACTTTTAGCTCATCGACATCACCAAAAAATCCCCTCATGGGGAGCGCAGAGCTTCAAAGGTGAACTTGAAAGAGAAAGTGAAATGAGAAAGCAGTACATTGAATGCCTAAAAATGGCGGACCAGAAGAAGTTGAATGGATTGATTCAGTTTATTTACTCTTAAGGGGTACTCTGATGCTTAAGAAAGCTCGCTGTAAGCTGATCGCCGCCCGACGAAATTCATTAGCCTTTCGAATAATTACCGCTGCGCCTGCATAAGAGACGACAGGCCGGCTTCATTCCCACTTTCGAAAAGAGAAGCTCTAAGGTCCTTGTGGATCAACATGAGATTGCGTTACCAGGTGTCTATGCCTGACTTTAGCAGAATTTGAATCGGATTATCTACCAAATTGGGCCCTGAGCTTTACAGCCAAGGCTTAATGAGCTAGCTAGTTGCAACAAATGATAATACTAGCGACAGAAAATAAGAAGATCAAACTTATCGCAGGCATTGGGCCTTTTCTTTACCTGCCCTGGTATTGGGTAATGGCGGTTCTTTTTCCTGAAACCTGGAATCCTTTTTGGCCTCGTTTCATCGTTTGTTTACTGTTGTTTTTCGTTTTCCTCTACACTTTATATCGTCCTACAAAGCGTAAAAGAATTCGATTTTTTTTTGAAGCCACGATCTACACACTGATGCTTCATCATTTGCTGATGGCTTTTCAGAATTACGATGTCATCATTTATCGTTACACTTTTTTCCTTGTGACAGTCATGTGCGGAATCCTGATGTCGACGATGCGTTCATACAGTTTTCTTGTCGGGTCTGCTCTGATTGGAAAAATTGTGATGATGTTCTATTTTGCGCACGTTGATGCAAGATTCGAAATATTTGATCTCTTTTTGTGGATTTGTTCTTTTATTGTAATGGGCTTGTTTGTGAACTCTACCATTAAAAGTCGCATCGAGATTCTGAATCTTAGCCGTGAAGCAAATGAAGCGGCGGTTGCTCGGGAAAAAGCGCTGAAGACTCAGCTGGAAGCTGAGAAAAGATTATTAGAGCGCAATTTAGCCTTTCGTTTGACCGAACAAGCGAATTCGATCAAGAATACTTTCTTATGCAACATGAGCCACGAGCTTAAAACACCGCTGAACTCAATTTTAGGATTTAGCGAACTTTTGAGCAGTCCCCGAGCCTCTCCCGACGAAAAAGAACTTTATTCAAATACGATCAAGCGTAACGGTACGCAGTTGATTGGTTTAATCAACAATATTTTATCTCTGACAGAGCTTGATGCTGGAAAACTTGATTTCAATCTAGTCGATTGCAATTTTTTTAAATTAATTCGGGAAGTGACGGCAGAGTTTGAGTTGAAAGCAAAAGCAAAAGAGCTTCAGTTCAGTTGCCTGATCGACGAAAATGTTCCCGAATGGATCAACTCGGATCCAATTAAGCTCAAAGCAATTTTAACGAATGTGATCGACAATGCTATCAAGTTCACTCCAAAAGGATATGTTAAAATCCTAGCTAGCCAAGCTGAAGACCGTAAATTAAAAGTAACCGTCGAAGATACTGGCATTGGAATCACGAAAGAACAAACGGAAAAACTTTTTTGTCTGTTCACTCAAGCAGACGAATCATTCACCAGAGAATTCGGTGGAACCGGGTTGGGGCTGATATTTTCCCAAAAACTAGCGCGAGTCCTAGGCGGAGACATCGCTCTTAAAACAAGTAGCTTGGGTAAGGGAAGCATCTTTGAAATCACTTTTGGAAACCGGACACGCAGCGGTAGTGTTGCACCCAGTATTTATGTTTAAATCAAAAAGGCAATGATTGACCTCGATCGAAATCAATTTCAAGATATCAAAATGTCACTTAATTTGATTCAGCAATTTACGAACGCCTTTCGATCCAGGCTTTTTAGGAACCTGGCTTTGACCATGGCTTTATTTTTTATTCTAGTTGAGCTTCTTGTTCTTGTGGCCTCCATTCGGACTAAGGGTATTGAGTTACAAGAAATTCGCAGTCAAATTGAGTCAGAAATCAGTTCCACTGGAATTCAACTTCAAACATTAAATGAAAAAGACATTCAAAATCGGATCAATATATTTATTCGGAATGTGACTTTTTTGATTTTGATCATCATTTTAGGTGTTGTGGCTGGAATGGCAGCCTCCTACCATTTTATTGTAGGTAGACACTTAAATTTATTAGTAGAGGTCAATCGAGGAACCACGCGTGGGCAGGTGATTAATATTCCTGTGAATCAAATACCAGATAATGAAATTGGCGAAGTCATGAAAGGACGAGAAAGCATACTGAATGAACTTCTCGAGTTTCAAACTAACTTAGAAAAAAAATTAAGAAGTTCGGAAGATCAGCTAATTAAATCTGCTAAGCTTGGAATGGTGGGCGAAGTCGCATCCAGTGTGGCCCATGATCTACGAAATCCCCTTTCAGTGATTAGTGGCTACAGTGAATTTTTAAAGGAATTAGTCGAGGCTGAACAGCCCGATTTGAATGAAATCAAAGATTGTGCAAAGAAAATTGAGTTTGCAACAGAACGAGTCGACTTATTGATGAATCGCATGAATGAGTTCAATCATCAAAAGGGCTCTCTGAAAGTGAAGACTAGCCTGCAAGTGCCCATTTCAAATGCTCTTTTATTTTTAGAAAGCAAACTTGAAAAGTTTTCAGTCAAAGTCGAAGTTAAAGATCATGATCTGATGGCTAAGCAATTAATCTTTG
>JANPPO010000437.1:0-13445 GCA_031428555.1 Bdellovibrionales bacterium
TTAAAATGGGTTCTTTGGTCAGTCGCCGCCGTTTCGGTCGCTTTCAATCTAATACCGCAAACAGGAATTTGCGCACTCGGCCTTATGGGATTTTTAAGTATAAAAAAAGAATGGAAAGCCTTCGCATGGGCCGCTGGGCTTGGTTTAGTCTTTTTTCTGATAGCGGGCATTCCCGATATTTTCTTAAGAGAAGGCTTTCATTCATCTTTGATGGGAATTCTTTTTTATAATGTTAAGTTCGGCGCGAGCTATGCTCAGCAGCCTTGGTTTTTCTACATTCCCTTAGTTTTTCTTATGATGTGTGGACCTTTTTGGATTTCAAAAAAATCTTTTGCACTTTTTAAGGAATTTTGGTCTGAGCACAAAATTTTATGGGTTTATATTATTCTTTTAATTAGCCTTCATTCGTTTTTCCCACAAAAGTGGGAACGATTTGTTATTCCTGTTTTAGGTCTGATGATTTTGATTATGGCTGACTGGATTTATTACTTTTGGAAACAAGGTCAAAGAACTCGGATTTGGATTTTAGGAATTTTTAATCTCATTTTATGGGTTCCGTCCACATTTTTCCCTGCTCAGAAAAACATAATTGATATGTCCCGCTATATAGATTCGCACCCTGAAATAAAAGAAGTTGTTCGTTATAAAAATAATCCCCAATGGATTACTGAAGTTTTCATTCGCAGAACTGACTGGAAATGGCGCGAGGTTCAAGAACTACCAGCGGCTTTGCTGACGTGCGATTCCAGACTTGTTATGAACTTAAGTGATTTTGAAAAACTAAAACCCAAGCTTGCTGTAGAAACAATTTTTGAAACAAACTTAATTGAAAAAGTCGCTTATAAATTTAATCCAGAAAAAAACATTCGAAGAACACCCCTTGTTCTATTAAAAGACAAAGGGTGCTAAGAAAATCTTTAAATTATTTGGGCTCGTTAATCATTTTTTGAACTTCAGCAATATGAAGTTCTTCTTCGTAGATTTTAGTGCGGGCAAACTCTTCGATTAAAACCGAGTTATCAGCTAGTTTAAGTAATTTATGGTAGAGCACGACTGACTTATTTTCGTGATCAAGACTTTCTTTTAAGATGTCGTTTATCTTGTGTTTATTAGATTCTAAAAGCTTCCCAATCGTTAAAGATGGATGGCCATCAAAAGAAGTAATGAGCTCACCCAGCTCGTTTGCGTGAGCAAGCGATTCCGTTGCCTGACCTCGCAACCAAGAACAAATCGGAATCCGATTGTGCCCAAATACCATAAACGCATAGTGAGTATAACGCACAACGCCTGCTAGTTCGTGTTCCAATAGTTCATTTAGGCATTCAACGACTGCTTTTTTGTCCACCAGGTCCCCCAGAGTCTTTTTATTGTCTGTTCTTCAAGGTTTAAAGAATACAATTGTCTCGGATTTAAAAACAAGATTTAAATAGAGACAGCGTATGAAACAACAGACTCGACAGTTTGAAAATTTTAAGTGGATTGATATTGAAAAGCCAGATTCTGCTGGACTGACCAAGTTCGCGAAGGAATTTGGTTTAAGTGAAAAAATGGCGCAACTAACTTTAGACCCTGAGTATTTGCCTAAGGTTCACTTTTTAAGCAATAACGAGCTTTTTTTGGTTTTCCGAGTGATCGACCCCAAGCCTAGACAATACGCTGACTCGATACCAGAATTAACGACTAAAATTTCTTTTTTCGTGCGCGATCAATTGGTCGTCTCTTTACATCGTCAGAAACTGGACTTCGTTGACAAACTTTTTGTGGACACCCCTGGTTGTAATCAAGTTGAATTATTAAGTGAACTTATCTGGAATGTTGTTAACACTTTTGATGCTCCATTGCTAGAGCTGCAAACAAAGTTGGATAACTACGATGAAAAGATTTTTTCCCAGAGCAAATCCAAACGCCTATTGCGCGAAGGTTATTTTCTAAAAAGGCACTCAACAAGTTTCAAAAAAGTTTTAAAATTTACTCTCGATAATGTGAATAAATTAACCGAGCGAAGCAGTGTTAACGATAAAAGATTGCTTGAAGCAAAAGATTACCTAGAGCGACTCAACTTCTACGCTGAAGATGTCTTTGAGAACGTCACAAGCTTGCTTAATATTTACATCTCGCTTGTTTCACAAAAAACAAATGAAGCTTCTTACAAAACAAATGAAATCATCCGTGTCTTAACAATCTTTTCACTCTTTTTTCTACCTTTGAATTTCGTAGCGGGAATTTACGGCATGAATTTCGAATACATGCCTGAGCTGACGAAGCCCTACGGATACTATATGATCCTGGGATTTATGGCCGTCTTTTCATTTTGCCAATTTTTGTATGTAAGAAAAAAAGGTTGGCTCAGGCCGCCTGAAGAACAGAAAGATAGCTAAAACTGGGGTCCTGGTAGCGCTTCACAAACAGTCTGGATCGCCATCCAAACATTCCGATCTTTTTTAATAAAAACACCGCAATGGTAAGTGGTATAGTGCTGACCAACTGGCGATTGCGCAATGACTTCGCCTTCAACTAAATAATCTAAGCCAGAAGCGTTCAGTTTTTTGTAAAGTTCGATTTTTAAACTCTTCACAGTTCGATCGGAATTAAAAAAATACTGGTAGATAGCGTCTTGAGCTTCTGCCGACAGGTTACCCTTTACAGAGGCCAAAGCTGAGTCATTCTTAAACATAAGAAGTGGGAGAAAAAAGAGTATCCGCTTCATGGCCTAGATCTAACCTGACCACTATCCGTGTCAATACTATTGTCGACCTAAATTGGTTTAATCTAGTGACGCGATAAATCAAGCTCCGCTGCTCGAGGAATATGCGGAGTGTCCTCGACAATGTCGGCCCAAAACCACCTCAGCTTTGGATCTTGGGAAATCACGTCAATAAAGACGATATCGCAAGCCAGATGGAAGTTTTTTTGAATTCGTTCTAAATGAGTTTTCAAATCATCAAACCCGGGTCCAACAACGTAAATCTCAATTGCTGATTTTTGCTGCAAGAGCGGAACGAATACACTTTCAAGAGATTGAACTGATTGAAGACGATTTCGTTTAAATAAACCTGAATATTTAAATCCACTTTTGCGAAGTCTGGCAAAAAGGCCTTTCTGAACAACTGCAACCCAGTCTTCAAAAGAACCTTTTAAATTTGTACTATTGAAATCATTTAAGCCTAAGAAAGCCATGACCGGATCGTGATTGTGTAACTTTCCCTGCAGCTTCACTTTTCTAATTTCAGATAAGACTTCAGGAATGCGCACAAGTTGTCTTCTAACTTGCTCATCCAAAAGTGAATTACCTAAAGTGAAATACAGGAGCTTCATATCCTTATTCTATCAGTATTTGCTATGTTTTCGCCTGCGTTTTGAGCTTATTTGACTCACGAAACTAGACTTAAGCCAGGTCTGGTTTTGAGTGCTTCAAATCCGACTTTTTGGTACATTTTCTAAGAGTGAATGTAGAAGTTCATTCAGGGTCTTTTATGGAAGAAAGACTTAAAAAAGAAAAGGAAATATTCAACTAGTGAGCAAGCCTTCAAAACGCTCAGGCGCGAGCCAAAATAAAGTGACTCCGTTGGGGCAAAAGTATTGGCCGCTCGTTTTTTTTCTTCTTTTAGGTTTGTTTACGGCAGATCTTCTTATCTTAAGCTTCAGAGATAAGTTTCTTCCAACTCAAGTACCACCTACCAAGCCAGTTAAACAATTTGCTGATAGTACTCCAGGCCGCGGCGCCTATCAGGGTATCATTACGCGAAATATCTTTAGCTCGGATAATATTATTCCAGATCCACTTCGCGCTGAAGGCCAAGATAAACAACAGGAGTCCGCTCCTGTTGTTTCTTCGCTTCCCCTCACTTTAGTTGGAACACTTGTTCACTCGAATCCTGAAAAGTCGATTGCTGCAATTGAAGTTAAAGGAAAAAATCAGATTTTATCTTATAGCGTGAAACAAGATGTCGATAATATGGCTGTCATTGAAAAAATTGAACGCGGTAAAGTTATCATTCGAAATAACAATAATGGCCGCCTCGAATTTATCGAGCTTGCTCAGCAGTCGAAGTTAGCGTTTGAAGCTGGAAAAGCTGCAGGCAGTGGTTCCGAAATTAAACAGGTCGCTGAAGGACAATTCGAGTTGAAAAAAGCGGACCTCGATAAATATCTAAACGATCTGCCAAATCTTTTGATGCAAGCCCGCGCCGTTCCTGCACGCAGACCCGGAACCGGCGAAACTTATGGATTCCGCGTACTGGAAGTTCAACCGAATAGCGTGCTTGCGCAGATCGTAAAGCCTATGGATGTTATCACAGGAGTTAATGGCTCACCTGTGACATCGATACAACAAGCGATGGAATTGTATAATGCTATGAAAAATTCTCCGCGAGTTTGTATGAATGTAGAACGAGATGGTCGAACAGTCGAAAACTGCTATTCGATTAGATAACGACAATTTAGTTTAAGACATGATTTTGGTTTTGTAGTTGGTTTTGTTTTTTGCCTAGGATTTAGCTTTTGGATTTGGTTTTTGAAATTACTCAAAGTAGAGGTGGTTTAAGTGAAGTGTTTATTAAAATGTTCTCAAAGAGCTTTAAAAGTTTCTTTAAGCATACTCCTCTGCTCTTCTTTTGCGTGGGCTCAGTTTGGAAAAGCTGCGAACCAAAAACAAGCTAGAAAGCCAGCACAAATTGAAGGCCTAAATGCAGCACCTGCAGCAGGTGGAGCTGCTCCCGGCGCGCCCACAAGCGGCCCGGGTATTTTAACTAAGAAACAACAAGAGAAATTTTCAAGAACAGATTCTGAAGATATCACAAATGAAAATTTCCCAGAGACTATCGAGTCTTTCGATTTCCCCAATGCTGATATCGCGGACATCGTAAAAGCGATCAGTGAATTAACGGGTCGAAACTTTATTTTGGATCCAGGCGTTCGTGGAAAAATCACGATCATCGCCCCGTCAAAAATTACAGTGGCTGAAGCTTATAAAATGTTTTTGTCTTCTTTAGCCATTCACGGTTACGCTATCGTACCAAGCGACGGCTATTACAAAATTCGCCCTTCAAGAGCAGCTCAACGTGATAGCATTGAAACTTTTTCGAGCACTTATTATCCCAATTCAGATCAGATGATCACAAAGATCATTCATTTAAAGTATATTTCGGCTGAAGAAGTAAACAGACAGTTTCGAAATATCACAACAAAAGATGGTGATATTAATGCTTACTCTCCGACAAATTCTTTGATCATTTCTGATTACGGTTCAAACATTGACCGCATCGTAAAAATCATTAGCCAACTTGATGTTCCAGGTTTTGAGGATCAAATCGAAGTTGTGCAAGTTAGAAATGCAAAAGCTAAAGACCTTGCTGATCTGATTGAAAAAATTGTCAACAAAGGCCAAACAACTAAAACTGGTGGCGGCGGGATTTCGAGCGGATTCCAAGGCGCTGTTCCCCGCTTTTCTCGGCCGGGCTCATCTGGCGCTGGCACCGGTTCACAACAAGGCGGATCTTACTTCTTAGCATTTCCCGATGATCGAACAAATTCATTGATCGTTGTTGGGAACAAAGCCGGCATTGCGCGAGTTCGGAAATTAGTTGCGCAACTCGATTTCAGATTAAACGCAAATGATTCTGGCGGCGTGTATGTTTACTACGTAAAACACGGTGACGCAGAAAAAATTGCGGCAGTATTAACTGGTGTTGCAAAAGATGCTGGCGGCGATGCTAAAAAATCAAATCAAAATCAAGGCTTCTTACCCCCGAGCTTCTTAAACAGCGGACCAAGTGGTGGTGATACTAAAAGTTCAGCTGATATCTTCGGCGGTGATGTGAAAATTACAGCCGATAAAAACACGAACTCGTTAGTTGTCGTTGCAAGTAAGCAAGACTACGAAAAAGTTATGAACTTATTAAATCGAATTGATATCCCACGTGATCAAGTTTTCGTTGAAGCGATCATTACTGAGATGTCTGCAAGTGATGCGGATTCTTGGAAAGTTGGATACTATCAATATGGTAAATTCGGTAAAGGTGGTTTCAACACTTTCGGCGCTGAAGAATTAGCAGGCCTTGCATCTCTAACCGGTGGTAATGGTGTTATCATTCCATTCGCAAGTGGATCTCAGCAATTTACGCAAGTAACTCCGGGAGCTTCGGGCGCAGCAGCAACGACTACTCCTATTACAGTTCCAAACATTCTCGGATTTATTAATTTTTTAAAGAAGAACGGTAAAGCGAATATACTTTCAACTCCAAGGATTTTAGCTCTTGATAATCAAGAAGCTCAGATCAAAGTCGTCGATAAGGTTCCTACAAGTCAGACGTCTGCCGCAACTGCTGCCGGGACCACTTCAAATATCACATTTGAAGAAGCCGGTATTGATTTAAAAATTAAACCTTTTATTTCACCTGCAAGTGAAACCATTCGAATGGAGATCACCCAATCGATTTCCCAAGCAACTCAGGCGACAAATGTGCCCGCAGCCTTAGCAAACGCTGCGACAGTTATTGCCAAACGTGAATTAAAAACTTTCCTCGTTGTTCGAAATGGCGACACTGCTGTTCTGGGCGGACTTGTTAGAGAGTCTGAGTCAGATCAGGTTCAGAAAGTTCCACTTTTGGGAGACATACCCGTTATTGGCTGGCTCTTTAAATCGAGTGTAAGACAAAAAGATAAGATTAATTTGATGGTGTTCTTAACGCCTAAAATTATTCGAAATCCCAGCGATCAAAAAAGCGTACTAAGCAAAGTGATCGATGAGCGCACAGACTTTGTTAGAAATTCCGGCGGCCGTGATCCTTATGGGAAAAAAATGGATGAGATCAGAAATTTCAAAGCAGATGGCGAAGGAAATGTGATCGATCCTAACAGAATAGATAATAATAATCAGCCGAATGGAACTCGACAAACTCCAAGTCGCACGCCATCCCCTGCCGAGCTAGAAGATTCAAGTTTAGAATAAAAAGTTTCGAGAAGTTAATTTTAGAGAAAGAGGAACTCCTTTTTCTCATGCGATTAACTTCTCTTCTTCTCTCTTCTTCTCTCTTCTTCTCTCTTCTTCTCTGACTCTTTGCAGAACCGCAGGAGCGTGTCTGAGAAGTCATTTGCTCGCATTGTATTTTGATTTAATTGGTTTATGAGTCGCCACCAAGGGGGCGTCGATCCATGATGTTGTCCGTTGGCATAGAGCAGCAATTTTACGCTTAAAAATTAAGGTTGATCCTGAGCTGTTTAAGGTGACCCAGCCTTCTCTCGAAATAAAACTTCACTAAAGCTTGTAAATAAATATTTATTGTTACCGCTGCGGTTCTGCAATGCGAAAAATTCCTGGACTACCTTTTCAGACACGCTCCATCGGTTCTGAAAAGAGTCAGAAACATATAGTTAATTTTTTGATCAATTGATTGTTTTCAAAAAAATCAGCCATACTAAATAAACTTTTGACATATGTAAATTATGTGTATATTATTCTGACATCAAAAAATAAAACTCAACTATCATGGGTCAGGAATTTGTATGTCCTCTTTTAAGTTATCAAATGAAGAACTGGAAATTAGGCTTAAAGAATTTGTTTCAAAGGAAAACTTTTTACTTCACATCATTTTGGATCATATAAAGGAAGTTGATAGACGAAAAATTTATCTCGAAAGGGCCTACTCCTCGCTTTATGAATATTTAGTAAAAGAGCTTGGCTATTCCGGATCGGCAGCGATGAGACGTCAGGAAGCTGCGCGCCTTTTAGTTGAAGTGCCTGAACTTGGACAAAAGATCCAAAGCGGACAAATTAATCTTTCTCAAATAGGCGAACTATCAAAAGCAATAAAGGAAAAAGAAAGATCCAATTTTCAAAAAGACAAAAGCCTAAAATTACCGCTACTAACTTCGAAAGAAAAATCTGCTTTAATATCCGATATCGAAGGAAAGTCCTCGCTCGAAACTCAGAAAATATTGTCCAAAGCATTGGACTTACCAATTACCAAAAACGATAGCGTTCGAGCGCAAAAAGATGAATCGATGAGAATCGAAATGACTCTCAGTAAAAGTCAGTATGATCTTCTTTTGAAATGTAAGGACAAGTTGGCTCATGGCTTACAAATGCAACACGGAGATACCTCTTGGGGGTCTGTGCTTTCTTATCTCGCAGAAAAATATTTAGATCAAAAACAGTCTCCAAAATCGAAACACAAAGAGAAGGTAGCAGATTCAAGTAGTACAGATTCCTATATTAAGGAATCGCATATCGAAAATTCATATATTGAGGATTCACCCAATAGCGAAACTAGACCTCAAGCTGCCTCAAGCGGCGAAGTTTTGCCGAAGGCAACTTCCCTAACTCGAAAAATTCGACAGCAAGTTACAGATCGGGATTTGAAATGCCAATATCGGGACCCAAAAACTGATAGACTGTGCGGTGCTACTTTCGCTTTGGAAATTGATCATAAGGTTCCAAAATGGTCCCAGAATTTTGATAAGTCCGGCCACATTAACCAGGCAAACAACCTTCAGATACTTTGCTCAAGCCATAATCGCTATAAATACAGAAAGGAATGTCATATTCATTAATTCGTCTTGGTCATGCGGGATTTTTCGCCGGGTATTTTGCAGATGCTTAGTGCAGAAGCTAAGTTAATGGCGCTGAACCGTTCACAAGCAGTAAGTCCGACGCAAGACCCGTTTCCCTTTAAAAAAGGTAGACAGAGTCACAATCAAATAGGAAAATTATCCTAGGATATGGATATCCAAAATGTACTGGTGAAAGCCACCACTCTTACCCCTGAACAAGTTGTTTCGATTTTAAAATCGAACTCTGCTGTGCGCCCCGTAACAATTGGGGAAGCACTTGCCAAACGTGATTTTGCAAATGCCGACGAACTCGTTGGCGAACTTTGCAAAGAACTTGGAATTGAATTCATAAAAGACATTCCTTCAAATGATATTCTCCTCGATTTAATTCGAGATATTTCGATTAACTACGCAAAGTCTCATGGAATATTGCCTTTTAAATCAGATCAGGATTCAGTCACGGTTCTGACAAGTAATCCGGTGAATTTAAAAGCTCTGGATGATTTACGTGTGATGTTTGGAAAAAAGATTAAGCCGCTTGTGACGACTCACTTGAAATTACAAGATGCGATCAATCGCGTTTATGAAAAAAGCACTTCTAACCTTCAAGGTCTCGATGGCATTCAAGAAGACGATGTGGATTTAGATGATAACATCATCGATCTTCTAGAAGCTGGTGACGATGATGCGCCGGTTATTAAACTCGTGAATTCACTTTTATTTCGCGCCGTAAAAGAAAAAGCTTCCGATATTCATATCGAGCCTTACGAACGCGACATGGTTGTGCGCTTCCGAATTGACGGTGTGCTGTTTGATATTTTCAAACCACCAAAGCGCTTACAAAATTCAATTACGTCTCGTATTAAAGTTATGGCCAATTTGAATATCGCTGAAAAGCGATTGCCGCAGGATGGTCGTATTCCATTAAAACTAGGTGGAAAAGATATCGATATTCGTCTATCAACCGTTCCGACATCAAACGGTGAACGACTTGTTATGCGTCTTCAGGATCGATCAAATGTGGTTTTAGAATTAGAACAATTGGGATTCTCTGAAAGAAATATCCACTTACTAAGTGAGCTCCTCAAGCGAACGGACGGAATCGTTCTTGTAACGGGCCCAACAGGTTCTGGTAAATCAACGACTCTTTATGCAGGACTAATGAAACTGAATAAAATTGATGTGAATATTTTAACGATCGAAGATCCGGTCGAGCAACGTATTCACGGCATCGGCCAGGTGCAGGTGAATTCAAAGATCGGACTTACCTTCGCAAGCGGTTTGAGATCTTTCCTTCGTCAAGATCCAGACATCATCATGGTCGGTGAGATTCGTGACTTGGAAACTTGCGAACTTGCGATCAATGCCTCGTTAACGGGTCACTTGGTTTTATCTACTCTGCATACGAATGACTCGGCTGGTGCTTTTCCCCGAATGCTAGATCTCGGTGCTGAACCATTTTTGATTGCCACTTCAGTTGCAGGCGTTGTGGCTCAGCGACTTATCCGCGTTTTATGTCCACATTGCAAAGCTCCGCATGAGCCGACTGATTTTGAATTACAATTGCTTAGCTTAACTCGTGAGCAAGTACGGGGCTCTAACATTTGCAAAGCCGTAGGTTGCGATAATTGTAATCAAAAAGGTTACGTTGGGCGAACGCAAATTCAGGAAATTTTACATGTGACTGAAGAAATTCGTTCCATGATTATGCAAAGAAAAGATAGTTCGACGATCAAGCGACAAGCGGTCGTTGGCGGAATGATTACATTCCGCGATCACGGCATTGCAAAAGTTCTAAACAGCATCACGACGATGGAAGAGCTTTTGAACAACACCCAGCTGGATATCTAATTATGGAAAAACTTTTGAACCCCACCCAACTGGATATTTAATTTATGCCAATCTTTGAATATCGCGGTCTTTCTAAAAAAGGTGAAAACGTTAAAGGCATCGTAGATGCTGATAATATTCGTACTGCAAAAGTAAAACTTAAAAAAGATGGCGTTTTTGTAACTGACATTAAAGACAAAAAGAGAACGCCCTCCCAAAAAAAATCAACTTCATCATTAGGCAAAGGCAAAGTGCCGGTTAAAGATTTAGCCTTAATGACAAGGCAGCTTGCAACGCTGGTGAAAGCTAATATTCCACTTGTTGATGCATTAAGCGCAGTAGCAGAACAAACTGAAAACCCATCTTTGTCAGAAGCGATTGCAGATTGCAAAAATCAGGTGAACGAAGGAAGTACTTTCCATAAAGCGCTTTCAAGGTATCCGCATATTTTTTCAAAAATTTATCTTTCGATGGCTGAAGCTGGTGAAGCATCAGGCGCGCTTGATACGATTCTTATGCGCCTTGCGGAATTCCTAGAAGCGGCGGCCGACTTAAGACAAAAAGTTTCGACAGCGATGACTTACCCGATTATCATGCTCGTCGTTGTTCTGGGTGTGATGTTGGGCCTTTTTACGTTCGTGATTCCAAAAATTGTTGTGGTTTTCGAATCTTTCCCAGAGCTCACCCTTCCTTGGTATACCCAAATGGTTATTTACGTTTCAGATATTTTTGTCAGATACTGGATGATTATTTTAGGTGGTTTAGCTGCCTCTTATTTTCTCTTTTTTAGTTGGAAAAAAACTCCCTCAGGATCGGATCAGTGGGATGCTATTAGTCTCAAGCTCCCGCTTTTCGGCGCGGTTGTGAGAATGGTTGCTGTTGCCCGATTTACTCGTACACTTTCGACATTACTTGTCGGTGGCGTGCCCATGCTTCAAGCAATGGAAATTGTAAGAAATGTTGTTGATAACGCCGTCATTGCGCAGGCAATTGAAAACGCCCGCTCAAATATTTCGGAAGGTGAATCAATTGCCGGTCCACTGAAGAAAAGTGAGCAATTCCCGCCTCTTGTGATTCACATGGTCAGCATTGGCGAAAAAACTGGCGACCTCGAGAACATGCTGACTCAGGTCTCCGACGCTTACGATTTTCAAGTAACAGCGAAAATTGAGGCTATGACATCCCTCATCAATCCCATTATTACAATAATTATGGGATTTATTATTTTCATTGTCGTGATATCAGTAGTTATCCCAATGATGGACATGACAGCAGGACTTTAATTCCTGTTAAGAGTCCGTTATATTAGAGCATCATTTTGAATGAGGAGATTATGAAACTAAAGAAGAAAAATAACCGCGGTTTTACATTACTTGAAATTCTGATCGTTCTAGGAATCTTAGGAACAATCATGGCGATGGTATTAGGTCGTATTAACGATTCAAGAAATCGCGCAAAAGTGAAAGAAGCTTCGCTGACTCTCAATACTTGGAGTGAAGCAGTTAACATGTACTACAATGATTGCGGCACTTACCCGCCTTCATTAGAAACAGTCATTGGCGAAAGTGCTGAATGTAAACGTTGGGATCCAGGTGCTTATAAAAAGTTAAAGCCTAAAGATCCATGGGGATCAGATTTAGTTTATTCTATCGAAGGAAATGCCTATATACTGAAATCTCTCGGGCAAGATAAAAAAGAAGGCGGCTCCGGTAATGACTCAGATATCGACGCGGGATCAGAAGGCTAACAAAGGCTTTACGCTCGTAGAAATTATGATTGTGCTCGTTATCATGGGGGTTATCATCGCCATGGGACTCGGCCGGGTTCGTAAAAAAGAAAACGATATCAAAAAAGTAGCCCGGGAATTCTATGTCCTGGGTAAAGAAGTCCGAAATCAAGCAAGACTCAAAAGCTCAACTTACCGACTGATGGTCAAGTTAGATGAAGGCGCTCAAAGCTATTGGGTTGAAAGCGCTCAAGGCTACCAAGGCCGACTCAGCGATAAAGATAAAGAAGAAGTAGAAAAATTAGATGAAGAGGACAGGCCAAGGCAAGTTTTCGAGCTAGATACCAGTGTCTTGAAAAAAGAACGAACCTTGCCGGATGGCCTTTTCTTCAAATCAGTTGAAAGTTTGGACGGCGAACCCGAAACAATCGGAACTGCGACTATTTATTTTTTTCCAAATGGATTTGTTGAACCTACTGCACTTCAGATTACAGATCGCAAAAAAGTAACTTGGACACTTATTTATCAACCACTTACAGGGCAAGCTGATATCATTCCGGACGAGAGGTCATTACGTGACGCAAAACGGGACTAAGTCATCAGGCTTCACACTTTTAGAAGTTATTATTGCTGTCAGTATTATGGCGACAGGAATTCTTCTCATCGGCATGAGCTGGAGCGGTACGTTTCAAAAAATGAAACGGACTCAAACGAACAGCGAAGTCGTTGCATTGTTAGAGAGAAAAATGGCCGAGATCGATGCCAAGTATAAAGGTAAGCCTCTAGAAAGCATCCCAGACAGCGAAGAAGACTCGTTTGGTGACGAATACCCACAGTATAAATGGAAGATGGAATCTCGAAAATTTGAAATGCCTTCGCTTTCAGATTTTTTAGGATCACAAGAAGGCGGCGTCGATCAGATGACTGTGATGACGATGAAAGTTTTCACTGAACATTTATCAAAAACAATTAAAGAAGTTCGCGTCACCGTCACCTACACCCTGCCTAGCAAAAAGACACAGGATTTTTCTGTTACAACATTTTACGTCGATTTCAATAAAGAACCTCCGATGCCAGCAATGGGCGGAGGCGGTTAATGAAAAAATCAGCAGGCTTTACTTTACTAGAACTGATTATCGCAATTTCGATTTTTGCGGTCATGTCAGCTTTCGTTGCGACATCTATTCAAAATGGAATTAAAGCTAAACGAAAAATCCAAACAACAATCGATGAAGTTTCCCGCATGAGAGATTCACTTAAACTAATGGAACGTGATCTAAACATGGCTTATCATCATGTTGATTGGGAAAAAGAATTTTTAGACAAAGTTAAAAAATCA
>JANPPO010000438.1:0-4171 GCA_031428555.1 Bdellovibrionales bacterium
CCTTGGAGTTTGCCCAAAGTATTCGATAATGCGTGAAGCTTGCATTCCCATTTGGGCTAACTGTTCTGGATTTGGATCGAAGTTAACTGTGCTATCGGCAAGTAGGATAAATTCTTTTTCCGTTAAGATAAAGTTAACACCTGCAGGAACGCCGGCTTTATGAAGGCCTACGATTTGTAAAATCGGTTTAACAGCATCAGAATAATTTTGAGATGCGCCAGTCACCATTCCATCAGCATCACCACGCTTAACCATCATGGCCGCATAGTAATTCGGATCAGCCATCAGTCTTTCAGCTTCTCTTTGAGTCACACCTTTTCGCTGACGTAACTCATAAAGCTCTTTTGCGTAAGCTTTAAATTGCGGACTCTGAGACGGATGGATCACAGGAACATCAGCCAGCAAATCGAGCTCGAGATGCTTGATCTTATCTTTTACAACTTGTGGGTAGCCAAGAAGAATGGGTTCACAAATTTTTTCTTCAACTAGAATGCGAAGAGCTTTTAAAACTTTCGCAGAACTTCCTTCAGGAAAGACAATCTTAGGCAATCGGCCGTTCGTTGAAGAGTTTCTGTGAACGCGGTGAATAGCAGATCTGATGAAAGCTTTTGAGGGGCCTTGAAAAGCTTCAAGTTTATCGCGGTATTTATCCCAATCTGTGATTGGTTTTCTTGCGACTCCTGATGCAATTGCAGCTTTCGCAACGGCAGGGGCCACCCACATCAAAACTCGTGGATCAAAAGGTTTTGGAATCAGATAGTCGCGGCCGAATTTAAATGTCTGACCACCATAAGTATCAGAAACTTTATCAGGGACTTCTTCTCTGGCCAAAGAAGCAAGTGCCTGAACCGCAGCTAATTTCATTTCTTCATTAATCTGGGATGCTCTTGTGTCGAGGGCTCCTCTGAAGATTGAGGGGAATCCTAAAACGTTATTCACTTGATTTGGATAATCAGATCTTCCAGTTGCAACAATAGCATCAGGGCGGGCAGCGCGCGCATCTGGCGGAGTAATTTCCGGATCCGGATTTGCCATTGCAAAAATAATCGGATCTTTTGCCATTTTCATAATCATCGGCCCAGTCACAGCGCCTGCGACTGAAAGGCCGACTAAAACATCTGCGCCGTCTAGGGCTTCGTGCAAAGTGCGGGCTTTTGTTTCAACTGCGAATTCGTCTTTGTGTTTATTCATGCCGCTTGTTCGGCCTTTATAGATGACACCTGCAGAATCGCACATCAGTAAATTTTCAGGTCGAACCCCTAATGACTTAAATATTTTCGAGCAAGCAATCGCAGAAGCACCAGCGCCGTTCACGACAATTTTGATTTCGCTCATTTTTCTTTTTGTAATGTGGCAGGCATTGATAAGGGCTGCACCTGATACGATTGCCGTTCCATGCTGGTCATCGTGAAAGACGGGGATGTTCATTTCTTTTTTCAAAGTCTCTTCGATTTCAAAACACTCTGGAGATTTGATGTCTTCTAAATTGATTCCGCCGAAAGTGGGCTCGAGATTTTTTACTGCGATAATAAATTCTTTTGGATCCTGAGTTTTAATTTCGATGTCGATCGAATCAAGACCAGAAAATTGCTTAAATAAAATGCTTTTACCTTCCATGACAGGCTTTGAAGCAAGAGGTCCGATATTTCCAAGACCTAGAACAGCCGTTCCGTTTGAAATCACTCCAACTAAGTTACCTTTGTTTGTGTAGTCGTAAACTTTATCTGGATCTTTAGCGATTTCCTTGCAAGGGGCCGCAACACCGGGACTATATGCAAGAGAGAGATCTTTTTCCGTAGCACATGGCTTTGAAGAGTTAACTTCTAATTTTCCAGGTTTACCTTTTGAGTGGTAGTCGAGTGCTTCTTGATCAAAATTTGAAATCATTTGGAGTCAGCTCCTTACTTGAGTAATCATTCTGCTGATGTTGCTTTAAGACTTTAAGTTTTGCTCCTGAGGGGGTCACGACGCGCATAGTGAGAATTGATCAAACTTGTGACTTAAAATAGCAGTATTAAAAACTTTAATCGAGTTGCCTAGGTAACACGCTGAAGTCTAACGCGGCTAGACATTCTCAATGGGGTTTGGGTTTTAGATAAACAATGCTTAAACTAATCACTCTTCAAAATAATTATAAAATCTCAAGGAAAGAGGTCTTATTATGTCAGCACGCGATGTTGTAATCGTAGATGGTACGCGCACACCTTTTGCCAAATCGGGAACAGTTTTAAAAAAGATTCATCCAGCTGAGCTGGGAAAAGTCGCTTTAAGAGAACTGATTGCAAAAACAAATCTTGATGTAAATCAAGTTGATGAAGTGATTATCGGAAACACCGGTAATCCCGTTGATTCGGTCAACATCGCCCGAGTCGTGGCTTTGAATGCTGGAATCTTACAAAAAACTTCTGCCTACACGGTTCACAGAAATTGTGCTTCTGCTTTAGAAAGTATTTCGAACGGCTATGAAAAAATTAAATCAGGAACCATGGATGTAGTGTTAGCCGGTGGAACAGAAAATATGTCCCAAATGCCGACTCTTCTGCCGGCAAAAATTCAAAAAACTTTTGACGAGTTATTTGCAGCCAAAGCCATGGGTAAAAAATTAGGTCTCATCTGGCAGTTGTTTAAGGGCGATGTGAAACAAATCAAAGCTCTTTTAACTGGCAACTTCCGAGACGAATATTTTCCTGTCATTTCTGTGATGCAAGGTCTGACTGATCCATTTGCTGGAATCAACATGGGGCAAACTGCTGAAATTATCGCTAAAGAATTTAACATTACGAGAATGGAGCAAGACGAATACGCACTTCGTTCGCACCAGAAAGCAGTTGCTGCAACAAAATCGGGCCGCATGAAAGAAGAGATCGTTGCTTTTCCGGTACCACCAGATTTCAAAGCCACTTTGACAGAAGATGTGGGACCACGTGATGGGCAAACGATTGAAGCACTTAATAAGCTTAAGCCATTCTTTGATAAGCTAACTGGAACAATCACAGCAGGAAATTCTTGCCCGATTACAGATGGTGCGGCGATGTTACTGATGATGTCTCGCGAACGTGCGCAAAGTTTGGGCTATAAACCCATTGCTAAAATCAGAGGTTACGCCTTCGCAGGCTTAGAACCTGAACGCATGGGACTAGGGCCTGTGTATTCAACACCTGTTGCTTTGAAACGCGCCGGGCTTACGATGAAAGACATGGGACTTGTAGAACTTAATGAAGCGTTCGCAGCTCAAGTGATAGGATGCATGAAAGCTTTTGATTCAAATGAGTTTGCCCAAAAGAAGTTGGGCTTGGCTTCTAAAATCGGGGCAATTGATCCTAACATTATGAACGTCAACGGTGGAGCGATCGCTCTCGGCCATCCAGTCGGCGCAACCGGAACAAGAATCGTTGTGACTTTAATGAAAGAAATGAAAAAAAGAAATGTTCAGTTTGGTTTAGCCACACTTTGTATTGGTGGCGGTCAAGGTGGATCCATCGTGTTAGAGTTGGAGGCTTAAGTTATGTCGGCAAATGAAAGTTTAAAAATCATTCCGCTTCAAGTTGAAGGTGTTGGAACAGTTGCACAAATTACTTTTGATGCAGTCGATTCAACATCAGCCAATAAGCTCAGTACTCCGATCATGCTTAGACTTCGAGAACTTCTTCAAGAAGTCGATCGAAACACAACTTATAAAGCTGTCGTTTTCACTTCAAAAAAGCCTAAGATTTTTATTGCCGGTGCAGACATCGAAGAAATCAAAGCGATGACTACAACCGAGCAATACAAAGCAGCAGTGGGTCAGGGACAAAGTATCTTCAACATGATTGAAGATTTAAAAGTTCCAACATTTGCTTCCATCCACGGCGCCTGCGCGGGTGGCGGTTGTGAAATGATTTTAGCTTGCGATTACCGAATTGCTTCAGATGATTCAGCAACAAGAATCGGTCTTCCCGAAACGCAGCTAGGAATTTTGCCAGGCTTCGGTGGTTGCGTCAGACTTCCAAGAGTCGTCGGCCTTCAAGCAGCCCTCGATATTATTTTGGCTGGAAAGTTAGTAAATGCCAAAAAAGCCCAGAAGATGGGGCTGATCGACCGCATGGTTCACGTCAATTTACTTTCTGAACACACGATCAGATTCATTCAAGATATTTTCAAAGAGGGCGGCAAGAAACGCCGTAAAACATTT
>JANPPO010000439.1:0-9050 GCA_031428555.1 Bdellovibrionales bacterium
GAACTTTTGATGAAACGCCAGCTCCAGCTGCAAAAAATGTCGAAAAAACTGCTCCGAATGTTCCGTCAAAAGAACCTTTAAAACAGGCTTCTTCGGCGCAAACTGCAGCTATAAATCAAACACCGAATTCTCAAAATTCTGTTCAGGCAAAAGCAGCGACGCCGCAAACTTCTTCCGTTCCGAAACAAACATCTTCGGCTCCAGTCCAAAGTCCAGTAGCACAAGTTGTTGCTCCGGCGCCGGTTGAGCCGGCGGCTGCGACCGCGGGCACTCAAGATAAAATGTGGATGCTGAGTATTGAAAAATTGAAGAGCGGAAAATATCAGCCCCGAAAACATTTCGACAAAAAATCTTTGGACGAACTTTCTGCCTCTATTAAAGAGCATGGAATTCTCCAGCCTTTAGTCGTAAGAGCAGTTGGCCAGGGACAATTCGAAATTATTGCAGGCGAAAGAAGATGGCGCGCGGCCCAGGCGGCCGGACTTCATGAAATACCCGCTATTATAAAGACATTTGATAATCAAAAGACTTTGGAACTATCGTTAATCGAAAATCTTCAACGGGAAGACTTAAATCCAATCGAAGAGGCTGAAGGCTATCAAAGATTGATGAACGAATTTAGCCTGACTCAAGAAAAAGTGGCTGAAAAAGTCGGCAAAGAAAGAGCAACCGTTGCGAATGCTTTGCGCCTTTTAAAGCTTGCGCCTGAGGTCCGGGAAATGGTTCAGTCGGCACAAATTTCCCAAGGTCATGCGAAAGTTTTGTTAGCAATTAGTGATTTGAGCCAACAAAAAGAACTCGCGAAAATGATAACTGCGGGCGGCTTAAGCGTTCGTAAGTTAGAGGAATTAGTACAGAAAAAGATATCTCCAGCAAAAGCTGCGGAAAAAGCGAACGAAGGTTCCGAGAGTGTAACGAAGCGACTGATTGCAGGTCTAGCTGAAGAGATGCAGAAGTTGCTCGGCACCCGAGTTAATATAGACTATGCGAACGCCAAAGGGAAAATGAGCATCTACTTTTATTCAGATGACGAATTAACCCAGATCATAGAAAAACTTCGAGGAGCTAGAAATTGAGCCAAAAAGATATCCGATCGCAAGTGACTGCCCTGCTAGACCAAGGCGCTTCTTTTGAGGGGCGCTTAACTTTTGAAGGAACAGTTCAAATCGGTGGAAATTTTAAGGGCGAGATTTTTACTCAAGATACTTTAGTCATCGGCGAGACGGCTCGCGTTGTAGCGCAAATCGAAGCAGATACAATTGTCTTAAGTGGCCATGTTGAGGGAAATCTTTTTGCCCGAACAAAAGTGATCATGCAGCCTCCGGCAGTATTCAAAGGGACCGTTACAAGTCCCAGTTTAAAGATCGAAGAAGGCGTTGTCTTCGAGGGCGCCTCACATATGCCTAAGGGCTAAATACTGCTCAGGAAATAACCACTCGCGGTCACAAATCAATTACAACTTGACCCCAATTTCTTAACGATGTTAATTCCCATGATCCGAGGGAAAATATGCTGCAGCAATTAGGTGTTAACTGGACCTTTTTTATCCAATTTGGATTATTTATTTTCGCAATTACCTTTCTTACTTTATACGTTTTTGGGCCTTTCGCCAAAGCTGTGGAAGAACGAGAAAACCAGACTAAGGGGTCACAAGACATCGCCTTAGAAACCGACAAAAAAACCCTCGAATTACATACAGAATACGAAGTTAAAGCCCGCGAAGTGCACGGCAAAATCCAAGATGTCTATAAACAGATGCGCGTGGAAGCATCTCAAGAACAAGAAAAACATGTTCAATCTGCGCGAAAAGAATCTGAAGTTTATGTGGAACAAGCGCGCTCAAAAGTCAGAGACTCCATTTCTGCGGCTCGTGAGACTTTGAAAAAAGAGACTCCACAAATCGTAATGGCCCTTACACAAAAGTTGTTAGGAAAATAAAGATGAAGTTAGCAGTACTTATTATGACTATGGCCTTCGGCTTGAGCGCTTTTGCGGCAGGTGCAGGCGATGGCCACGCTGAAGGCGTTCCAAAAGTGGTTATTTGGCAGGCGATTAACGTAGCAATTATTTTTGGTTTCGTTTACTGGAAGTTCGGTGGAAAAATTATCGATCTTTTTAAGTCAAGAAACGCTGTTTTCGTAAATGAATCTCAGAAGTCAAAAATGATTCAGCTAGAAGCAGAAAAAAAACTAAACGAAATTAAGCAAAAAATTTCCCTTCTTGAAAGCACATCTCAAGAAAGCGTTGAAAGAGCTCGCGCTGAAGCAGCTGAAATGCGCAATCAAATGATTCAAGATTCCAAGCAACTTGCAGAGCGAATCAAGCGCGAAGCTGAAACAGTCGCGCAAGTTGAAATTCAAAGCGCAAAACGAGCGCTTCACGAAGAAGTTGTTAAAGAATCTGTTAAGCAAGCCAAAGAGATTTTGAAAAAAGATGTTGGTCAAAATGATCAGCAAAGATTGCAGGATAATTTCGCAACTCAAATTGACAGCGTTCGCCTGGGAGCTAAAGCATGAGCCAAGTTGAATTAGCAAAGCGATATGCAAAAGCCATTCTTCAATTGGGAAACCAAAAAGATTCTGCGAAAGAATACTCTTCGCAAATTAAATCAATTGCGAAGATTTTAACTGCTCAAGCAGATGTGATGCAGTTTTTTTCTAACACGACGGTTTCACAAGAACTTAAAAAGAAATCATTAGAAACACTATTTGAAACAGGAAAATATTCTGAAGATGTCAGGGCTTTTCTTTATCTACTAGTTGATCGTTCGCGAATGAGCGCACTTTCTGCTATCGCAAATGCGACCGAAAGCATCTTGGATGAAGAAGAAGGCGTTACAAGAGGCAAAGTTAAATCTGCTAGTCCGATTTCAGATCAAGCTCGAATGGAATACGAAAAAAGAATTGGCGCAGCTTTGGGAAAGAAAATATTCCTAGAAGCAACCGTCGATGAAAAAGTAATGGGTGGAGTAAGAGTCGAAGTGGGCGGCTGGACATTTGATGACAGCTTAGAAACTCACCTAGATCATTTAGCTGACCAGCTTATGAAGAGTAAGGGCTAAGGCATTTGTTCCCAAGTTTTTGAAAAATTGTTTCGAAAATTTAAGTTAAAAGTTTTGATTAAAGCCAAAGATAAACGTTACGAAATTAAAAGTATCAAGTTACTAAAATAACAGGAGAGAGAATGGAAACAAGTCAGATTCGTGCCGATGAAATCAGCCGAGTTCTCCGCGAACAGATCAATCAGTACAACAAAAAAATCGAAGTCAGCGAAACTGGCAGTGTTATCTCCGTCGGTGACGGTGTGGCGCGCGTATTTGGCTTGGACCACGTTATGGCCGGCGAACTTGTTGAGTTCTCAAGCGGCGTTAAAGGAATGGCATTAAACTTAGAAGAATCATTTGTCGGTGTGGTTATCTTTGGTGAAGATCGTCTTATTAAAGAAGGCGACACAGTTAAAAGAACAAAAACGATCGTGTCAGTACCTGCGGGCGAAGCGCTTTTGGGCCGCGTAGTTGATGCATTAGGAAATCCAATCGACGGCAGAGGCCCGATCGTAACTCAACACTCAAGAGTCGTTGAATTAAAAGCTCCTGGTATCGTTTACCGACAACCAGTAAGTGAGCCAATGCAAACTGGTATTAAAGCAATCGATGCGTTAGTACCAATTGGTCGTGGTCAGCGTGAGTTGATCATCGGAGATCGTCAAACTGGTAAAACAGCTATCGCGATCGACACTATCATCAATCAAAAGGGCCAAAATGTTCAGTGTTTCTACGTAGCAATCGGACAGAAGCAATCTACAGTTGCTCTTGTAACTGAAAAACTTCGTCAAGCTGGCGCAATGGAATACACAACTATTATTGCGGCGAATGCTTCTGACCCTGCTCCACTTCAGTTCTTAGCGGCTTATTCTGGAACTGCAATGGCTGAATACTTCCGTGATTCTGGTCGACATGCACTTATCATTTACGACGATTTGACTAAGCAAGCGCAAGCTTACCGTCAATTATCATTACTTCTTCGTCGTCCTCCAGGTCGTGAAGCTTACCCTGGTGACGTATTCTATCTTCACTCTCGTTTATTAGAGCGTGCTGCAAAGTTATCTGATGATAAAGGTGGTGGTTCTTTAACTGCTCTACCAATCATTGAAACTCAAGCGGGTGATATCTCTGCTTATATTCCTACAAACGTTATCTCGATCACTGATGGTCAGATCTTCTTGGAAACAGATTTGTTCTATAAAGGTGTTCGTCCTGCAGTATCGATTGGTAAATCAGTATCACGCGTGGGTGGTGCCGCTCAGATTAAAGCGATGAAACAAGTTGCGGGTTCTGTGAAGCTAGAATTAGCTCAGTACCGTGCCTTGGAAGCGTTTGCTGCGTTCGCATCTGATCTAGATAAAGCATCTCAACAGCAATTAGCTCGTGGTCGCCGACTTGTTGAATTATTAAAACAAGGTCAGTACCTTCCATTCAAAGTTGAAGATCAAATTGCTTCAATTTACGCGGTTAACAATGGTTATGCAGACGCTTATCCAGAAACTGATATCCGCAGATACGAAAAAGAAATGATTGAGTTCTTAAAAACGAAGCACTCTCATATCTTAAAAAATGTCTCAGAGAAAAAAGCTATCGGTGATGACACGAAGAAACAGCTTACGGATGCATTAACTGAATTCAAAGCTATTTTCCAACCTACAACTGGTAAGAAGTAAGTAACATGCCAAGCTTAAAAGACATTCGACTCAAGATTGAGTCGACAAAAAATACTCAGCAGATCACAAGAGCGATGAAGCTCACGTCTGCTGCCAAGCTTAGAAGGGCGCAGAATAATATTACAAATATGCGTCCCTATGCTTTGTCTTTAAGGCAAGTCATCGCTGATATCGTTGTGACTCAAAAAGTAAGTCATCCACTTATCGAAAAGCGTTCTGAAGTTAAAAAAGTTTTGTTAGTTGTTTTAACTTCTGATCGCGGCTTGTGTGGCGGCTTCAACAGCAATATCAATCGATTTGCCGACAATTATATTCGCGAAAATAAAAATAAGTACGAAGCTATGGATGTTTTCTTTATCGGAAGAAAAGGTCATGATTTTTTTGCAAGAAAAGGCGTTTTGCCAAAGGATTATATCTCTAAATTAGATAAAGATATTTCTTTTGATTTAGCCTCTACTGTTGCCGACAAATTATTGAAGCTTTATTTATCGGGCCAGTATGACGAAATTCGACTTATTTATAACGAATTTAAATCGGCGATTTCTCAAGTTGTGACTTGTGAAACGCTACTTCCAGTAAGTGTAGAAGCGTCTAGCTTTACGGAAGAGCGAAACAAAGCAAAGTTTTCTAACGAACTTATTTTTGAACCAAGCGCTGAAAGCATTATTGAAGATTTGTTGGTTAAGCACTTTGACCTTCAGGTTTATCGAACAATGTCTGAAAGTGTTGCAGCCGAACATGGTGCGCGCATGACAGCTATGGAAAATGCGACGAATAATGCCAAGACTGTAATTAACAATCTGACATTAACGTACAACAAATTGAGACAAGAAAAAATTACGACTGAATTGACTGAAATTACGAGCGGCGCGGAAGCGCTTAAGTAGAGGATAAACAATGGCAAACGGAAAAATTAAACAAGTATTGGGACCAGTTGTTGACGTTGAATTCGAAGGCGGAGATTTGCCTGCGATTTTCACGGCACTTCGATTAACAAATAAAGCAATCTCTGATCAAGAAAATAACATGGTTGTAGAAGTGGCTCAGCACTTAGGCGACAACGTTGTTCGTACCATTTCAATGGATTCTACTGAAGGCTTAGTCAGAGGATCTAAAGTTGTTGATACGGGCAAAATGATTTCTGCACCTGTTGGTAAAGAAGCCTTAGGCCGAATCATGAACGTCATCGGCGAGCCGATTGATGAAGCAGGTCCAATTAAAACAAAAGAATTATGGCCCATTCACCGTCTTGCTCCAAAATTTGAAGACCAAGCCACATCTGCAGAAATGCTCATGACTGGTATTAAGGTTGTGGATCTTTTAGCTCCTTACGCTAAGGGTGGAAAGATCGGTCTTTTCGGTGGTGCCGGCGTTGGTAAGACAGTTTTGATTCAAGAATTAATTCGAAATATCGCAACTGAGCACGGTGGATACTCTGTATTCGCAGGTGTCGGCGAAAGAACTCGTGAAGGAAACGATCTTTGGAGAGAAATGAAAGAATCAGGAGTTATCGAAAAGACAGCTCTTGTGTTCGGTCAGATGAATGAGCCTCCTGGAGCACGTGCGCGTGTTGCTTTGACTGGTCTTACAGTTGCGGAATATTTCCGTGACGTAGAAAACCAAGACGTACTTTTCTTCGTTGATAATATCTTCCGATTTACTCAAGCGGGTGCGGAAGTATCTGCGTTGTTGGGCCGTATCCCTTCTGCCGTTGGTTACCAACCAACTCTTGGAACCGAAATGGGTGTGATGCAGGAACGTATTACATCAACTAAAAAAGGTTCGATCACTTCAGTTCAAGCGGTTTACGTACCAGCCGATGACTACACGGATCCAGCTCCTGCAACGACATTTGCCCACTTGGATGCGACGACAAACTTAGATCGTGATATTGCAGCAATGGCGATCTTCCCTGCCGTACATCCTTTAAGCTCAACTTCTCGTATCTTAGATCCGGCAGTTGTTGGTGAAGAACACTACCGAACTGCTCGTGACGTTCAGTCGTTATTGCAGCGTTACAGAGAATTACAAGACATCATCGCGATCTTAGGTATGGATGAATTATCTGAAGAAGATAAATTAGTTGTATCACGATCACGTAAAGTTCAGCGTTTCTTGTCTCAACCATTCTTCGTTGCCGAACAATTTACTGGTATGAAAGGTAAATACGTCGACATCAAAGACACTGTTAAAGGCTTCCGTGAAATCCTTGATGGAAAACACGATCCTCTTCCAGAGCAAGCGTTTTACATGGTTGGAACAATTGAAGATGCAGTAGCAAAAGCGAAAACGTTGCAGGCATAATCATGAAGCTAACACTATTAACTCCAGAGAAAAAAATCGTGATGAGCCAGGAAGTCGACGAAGTCCTGGTTCCAGGTCACAATGGAGAATTAGATATTTTGCCTGGCCACGCGCCGCTTATGACTTTGCTTTCAACTGGAATTTTGCGCTGGAGACTAAAAGGAACAACAGAGATGAATAAGATCGTTGTTTCTTGGGGTTACTGCGAAGTAAATCCAGAAGGTGTTATCGTATTGGCTGAAACTTCAGTTTTACCTGAAGAAGTTCAACCAGAAGCTTTCAAATCTGAAATCAAGACCTTGGAAACCAAGCTTGGAACTGAAAATTTAGATGAAGAAAACTGGAACGAAGCTAAACGAAGACTTGCTGAACTTAAATCGAGTCTTGAAATGAACGGTCTTAAGTAAGAATTTTCGAAGTTAAAAAAAGAACGGCAGATATTTTTACACTTTGCAGAACCGCGGTTCTGCGGGGCGTAACCAGCGAAGCGTTCGAAGCCAATGGTCCAGCTCAATTTCCCCCCATACAACGTGACGATAGTCTGAATTCCTGAGGAATAAACACTTATCCGTTATATGTTTGGCTGCGGGAAAGTAAAATTAGAGAATGAAAAAGCGCACGTATATCGCTGTACTCCTTCTCTCGTTTTCCGCCACTTCTTTTGCTCAAGAAGAAATTTCTGACGAATTTGAAATTGAAGAACCTGGTGTTGAAATTAATTCTTCAAAAGAAGCTATACGTCCATCTGGTGAAATGAAAGATGTTCTAGAAAGTTCGCCTTTTGATACGGGAAATAATCGAACAACCGAAGCTCCGACAAGTGACTCCTTTGACTTATCGACCGCTCCTCAGGAGGCGGCTGCACAAGAAGCTGCCGCTGAAGAAGCGAACCAAGACTCTGAAGCAGACACTATTTTAGTTAGAACACGCGATGAAGATCAGTCTTCGATTGTTGCAAATCCAAGCGGACTTGTTGAAGTGCGAATGCCGGTTGATAATTTTTTGCCATACAAAAAACGACAGCGTGATTGGGGATTTTTAATTTCATTCGGCGCAGAGCAAACAAAATTTCCAAACCTTTTAACTACGGTTGGGCAAAATCAAGTAACTCCTGATGATTTTACATTTGCAGAGATGTTTGGAAAAAATGGAATCCAAATGTTTAACATTGAACTTGGGCCAAAATATAATACTTCAGCGGGCTCGTTTGCATTCTTAGCTAGCTATGGAACGGCCAGTAAAAAAGACAGTCGGCTCGGTGCTGAAGGTGAAGTGACTTTTACCCGCTACGCTTTAAGCGTTGTTTACTATGTAGATACAATTTTTGATGAAGCGTATTTCATTCCCTATGTTGGTGGTGGCGCTTGGCAAGCAGACTACCGAGAAACTTCTGAAGCTTGGCCAGGCGAAGTCGGAAAATATTCAACAGATCCTGGAATGCAATACCGATTCGGCGCACTTCTTGGACTTGATTGGATTGAAGGCGATGCCGCTCGCGTGAGCAGAAGAACAAATGGAACCAACGGAACATTTTTAAATGTCTATGCGATCTCTACCATGATGAGCGAGTCCGATCCTGAAGTGAATTTAGAAAATGAAATGGATCTAGGCGCTTCGCTTGTTATCGAGTTTTAAGTTGGCCGAAGCGCTAATGAAATTAAATACTATTAAAAAATCAAACTAATTAAATAGCTGAGTTCTTCGAAAACCATATTCCATGTTTGGTTTGTGAGACGGATGTTCAATCTGTTATCTGGTGTGATTGAATACTTCTTGTTTTCGCGTGAAGCTAAAGAAATCAAAGTCTCTGTTTTGAGAGGTGTTTTTTCTGTAAATTGTAAAGAAATCGATTTTAATCCCGAGCTAACGTCCCGAACTTTTAATTTCTTACACAAATGCCTGATCAGCATGATGCCCATCAAATTTAATACTGGCTCTGGAGGATTTCCGAATTGATCTCTGAGCTCTGCCTCGATTTGTTCTAAATCAGTTTCATTTTCGATATCTGAAAGAGCTTTGTAATAACTAAG
>JANPPO010000440.1:0-2824 GCA_031428555.1 Bdellovibrionales bacterium
AATTTACTCTCTATTTGATCACAGAAGTCTTCAGTAACTCGGAATGAAGAAATTGCTGACCAAATTCTGGACAGCGGTGAATTTACAGAAACTCTGCTAAAACTTCCGTATTCCGGGGGGAATATCATCATGTTCAAAATCTTACTTATCGTTGTTAGCTTTTGGTTTGCATCCGCATCTGCAAATGAAGCCGTTTGCCGTTTCGACATGAAGGACTATGATAGCGCAGGTTACGGGATTCCAAAAAGAAATGGTTTCTATATCGAGGGGCGATTCGGTTGCATCTATCGTTGCGCCTGCCCGAACGGTAGCACTTGGAAAGTAAATCATGTGCATTCCGAAAAGCATTTGGATTTAAATTTTCTTTCTCCGGACACAGGTGGGGCGTCCCGCGCGAAATGGTTTATCTGCCCTTATTCAGTCAAACCTGGCTCTTGGAAGCCGATCCGTGACGAGCTTGGTCGAATCATGGCTTACAATGTCGAGGCATCCTACGACGACTTTCCGGTTGAACGCATGAGTTCGTCTCCTCAAATTCAAGATTGGCTCACGAACACTTGTCAAAAGCCTTGAGTCTTGAACTAGGGCCTGATATTTTCCAGCTTCAATATTTCTAAGTAGTCGCCCCTTAGCGCAGTTGGTAGCGCATTCCCATGACATGGGAGGGGTCACTGGTTCGAGTCCAGTAGGGGCGACCAATTACCTTAGGGTCCGTACCGGAATCCAAGCATACAGGTTAACCGGTATACCCGAATTCCCGTGCCGACCAAATTTAAACTTGTCTGAAGTTTAGCTCTTAAAAGGTTTTGTCTAATCGTTGGACACTTGAAAACCCACTTAAGTTGCATAGAACTGGTCTATAATTTGCTCTTCAAGATGGGGTATGAAAACTTGGATTTTCCTTAGCTTGATTGCGTTTTCGGCAAGTTCTTATGCCGAGATCAGTCGATCAACGAAAGAGCATTGGCTCTCAGTCATTAAAAGCTGTCATTCTGATTGCGCGACTCAAGCTCGGGTGATTTTAAATCATTACAAAGAGCAAGAGTCAGCCTCTTCACTCATCTTAAATGAGAATGCAAAATCGAGTGTTCTCTACCTTCACAGTTTCACAAGAGATCCCAGCGAGTTCAAGGATTTCCATGAGAGTTTGCTTCACAGTGGTGACATCAACTTTTTTGCGCCTGTTTTTACCGCTCATCATCAGGGTGCAGATCCATTAGAATTTAAAAACATAGGTCCACAAGATTGGCTTCTCGATGCTGAGCTTTCCTTGTGGCTAGTTTCAGCTCTAGGTCAAAAAGTCACTGTTCATGGATTTTCAATGGGAGGCTTGGCGGCACTTGATTTAGCTCAAAGATTTCCTGAGAAAATTGATCAGCTGGTCTTAATTTCTCCGGCCGTCATGATTGCGGGAGGGGGCGACGATTGGTCTTGTCTGGGTCAAAATACTTTTGTGCAATCTGTTACAAAATGGGCTTCGTCCCGAGATCGAATTTACCTTGATAAGGTTTTAAACGGAGCTTGTCCCCTTTCAAATTTAATCAAAACTGTTCGCGATCGTCAGAAGGACCGACAAGAAGACGCATGGAAAAGTTCGGCGTCTGGGGAAACGCAATCTCTTTATTACGATAGAATCGAGCAAGTTAAGCGAATAGCGAAATCCATCAAGGCGCGCACTCTTTTTATTTATACCGAAAATGATAGTGATGTAGATGTGAAAGCTCTTAAAATTCTTTCAGAAAATTTGAGCAACTCTGAAAACATCGTTTTTAGATATCAGGATGGGCAGATTCCGCATTATCAAATGAGGTCAGATTTGACTGTTCCTGTGACTTCCGAAAGTCTTTACAACTTGATGAAGCGTTTTATTTTGAACCCATAGTTTTGAATAGAATTTCTAGTTGTCCTTATCCTTTTTCGTATTCCTTCGATTCAAATAAAGTTCGACTTCCTGATACGGAATTCTTCTATGTCCACCATCAGTTTGATAACACTGAATCGTGCCCCGTTTTATTTCTCTGCGGACGGTGTTTTCAGAGATGCTCATGTGCTTTGAAAGTGCTTCGGTAAATTCTGGGAGAGTAAAATCTTTTATATCTGATTTCTGAATTGTTTGTCTGAAAGTTGACGGCTCGGGTATCCACTTCTTTTTGTTTATATGGTCATCAATGTAAAGCCAGGTTTGTTTAATGCCTTCTAAGACGCCCACTAACACATCTTCTGAAAGTTGAAAATCTGTATCTTGATTGGAAGATTTGGCAGAATTAGACTGGTCCCCTTTCTCTTCTAAATGCACTGATTTCCAATATCCAAGATCTGGAACGGAAATCACGATTTCGTTTAGGACCTTGCGCAGGACCACGGGGTATTCTAGAGAACTGGCTTTTAGTTTTTTCATGTCTCAAATTCTGCCAAATCTTCCAATAAATGCTACTGGGCCAAGGTCTAGTTATCTATGCGTGATTAGCTAACTATTCTTGCATAGATAATGCGCTTGGTTTTCAATGATTCAACTTGACAATAATTTTTGAAATTCTTGTTTTTAAAACTAGCTTTATGCACACTTTTTTCGAGGTTGATAGCAAATGAATGAATTAATTTTATCAAAGAATATGGAAGACATTGCGATCTTGGGCTCTTGGCTCTTCCAGAAGGGTAAAAAAACCCAGCGTTATTACCGTCGAATCGTAAAAGTATTCTTTAATTATTATCCGGGGCTCACTCTTAAAACGACTGAAATCACCCACTTGGCCTTATTCTTAAAGACCTATGGAATTAAAGCTGATTCGACTCGCAATACTTATAAGAATGCGCTGTCTTCCCT
>JANPPO010000441.1:0-4107 GCA_031428555.1 Bdellovibrionales bacterium
AAATTGGTTATAACGAGGAACTCCTCTTTCGCGATCACGAAGAACATCAACCATGCCTAAATCCATTGGACGTTGACCAGGAATATTAAGTTCCTGCATGAATTTTGGAAAGTTGTTAAGAACTAATTGTCCCGGATTTTGTCTTCCGAAAGAATAGAATAAGTCCTTTGAATCAAGACTTGTCATCATGTCGTAGCTTTTTTCATTTCGTGTATCATCAAAAGTGACAGAATTAACAGTCTTTGTGTCAGTCAACTTTCTGATATCAAGTTTTTCTGGTAACAAAGAGTGAAGTCGGTAAACCGAAGTGAATTCTTCAGTAATAGTGAAAGGTACACCGTGGTTTTTTGTTTTATCACCAACAATACCACCTAAGAGAAAGCCAGATTTAGTAAAATCAAACCAATCTGTTTTGTTGAAACCTGGAATATGTTTAATGTACTTAGACCAAGTTTGAGGATTGGCCATGCCGTACCAATTTGTAAGCATTCCGATTTTCAAAACTTTATTTGGTAAGATTGCTGGTGTCCACTCAACTGTGTGGATCTTAGCCATGATTGCTGCCGTGATTAGTCTAGCAGTTTGGAAAATCTCTTCATCTAGTTGCTTTTTATCCATGTACTTAACGATTTTGCCGTTTTTCCAAATGAAACTTGCACTACGCTGATCATATGTAACATGATTTTTTATAAGCATTTCAGCAATGGCATTGTGCTCTTTAGCGAAAAGGCTGTGTAGCATGCTTAGACCAACCCACCAGTTGTCTCTGAAGCCTGTCATTTCATAACCCTGATTTTGTCGGTTATGGCTTGTGTTCAAATGACCTTTAGGTAAAACTTCACGACCATTAACGACTTCCATGCGCATTTTTCCATTAGAAAATGTTCTTAGCGCAGTTTGTTCTTCTTGGCTGCTTCCGTAAATTTGAGAACCATCCCACCAGTGGCTTACAGTGTTAGCAGAGATCTTTCCATAGCCTCTCTTATACTGACCTTGTGTATTAGGATTGTCTTGAGTTCTTTCAACATAATGAGTTTTTCCATCCGCACCTTGGATTACATACGGATTGTTTTCCATATTTTTACCATGAGATAACCAGTCGTGATTCATGAACTGAATCCAAACTGCAGCTAGCATATTTAAAAATGGAACTGGCTTGAATTCATCACGAGTAAAAAATTCTTTTGAAACAACTGAAGGATTAGGAGTCATTAATTTTGCTGCTGAATTTTGATCGATAAATGCTTGGGGTACATTTCGGCCAAACGCTGTTCCAGCGGCACCCGTATTTGGGTTATCTAAATCTGTACAGCTGCCATCTGCGCTTCTAAAGTTCTTGTTAGTATCATCACAGTTAATTGATTTGTAACCTAAGTATCCAACATGTGGATCATGAAGATTTTTTTCAAATAATTCTTCTCTGATGTTTTTAAGGTTTAATATCGCGCCAATAGTTCCTTTTCCAGACCAAGTTGTCCATGGTGTGTCTTCAACTTCTGAACTTGGACCGCGACCGGAAGCTCTAGTTGGTGTGTCTTTACCTTGATGTCTTTCATAATAAAAACCAACATCAGAAGCGTCGTCAGTATTGATTAAAAGAAGCTCTTCTGTTGTGAATTTATCAATTCCGAAGCTCTTCCAGTTAACGATATCAACGAAAACACCAATACGACCTACAATTTTATCAGTTCCTTTTTCGTTATTACCTTGTGGAGTAAAAACAAATAGTCCTGGGGCTTTTTCAGCAATGCTAAAATCGCCAACGATATCACTCTGAGCAAAGCGGGCAAACATATCATTGAATAATTCGCTGTTAACACCTTTTTTTAAATAGTCGCCGCCAGTGTTATTCTTAGTTCCCCAATATTTACCTGGAACATATGGTTCCCAAGTTGAGTTAACGACACCGTTAAATTTAATTGTCTCAGGAATTTGATTTTTTTGATCATGGCGAACTAATTCGGCCTGATCCATTTGATTAGCAGCTTTAAGCATCAGAGTACTTGATCGGACACTTGTGTTTATATCAATTTCACCAGATGCCGTTACGATAAGGGGACTTAGTGTGTATTCAAGTGCAGAAATTTTATCAGCTCTGTAGACATACATTCGCGGGACCCATTTAGTAAGCGCCGCTTTTTTCCCACCTAAGTGAGTCATTGGTACGCGGTCATATTCAGATAAAACAGCGTAGTATCTGTCTTTATTAGTGGGGTCCTTCTTAATAAGAAGAGCTAGAACGTCGTTGCTTTTAATAAGTGAACTATCACCTTTAAACGCACCTTCCGGTAAGGTTGTGGCAAAGCCGACAGCTGAAACCAGAATCGACGCAAGGATGCTTATTTTTAAAACGGGTATATTGAATTGCATGTTCACTCCATATATTTGTTTTTGTATCAGGATTCAGAGATGCCATAAGCGTTCCAGTCTAATTCCGCGATATTTTCGATTTGGGCTCACAAAAGTGTTTAATTTTTTTTTGGGAAACTTTTATAGTCACTGTCAATAAGTTCGACATAGCTTTATAAAAGTCCCTTTGCTAAGTTTGAGTTCATGGATTTAACTTGGCTTGGCACTGCTGGATTTATCGTTAAAAGCAAAGAAGGGGAGATTACCTTTGACCCCTTTCTATCTCGTGGGCCTGGTGAGCCATCTCCTTTTAACGTTAAAACGTTTGAAAATACTCAGGCCTTGTTTGTTGGCCATGGGCATTTTGATCACACTTATGATATCCCCCAAATCGCTAAGGGAACTGACCTCAAAATTTTTGCTCCTGGATTGACGGGTCAAATTTTAAAACTAAGAGGCGTCCCGCAGTCCCGGTTAGTTGAAGCGCAGAATAAAGATGTTCTTTTTAAGCCTTTCAAAATGCGGGCTTTTCACAGCTCGCATGCAAAATTCGATATACCCTTAATTTTTTCGACATTAAAACGCTGTCATCTTAAGGATTGTCTTCATATTGGATACCTGGGGCTTGCGTATCCAAAAGGGCTTGTTCAGACTTACTTATTTGAAGTAAGTGGGAAGAAAGTTTTATTTATTAGCTCGGGTGGTTGTACAGAAAGCGAACTACAAGAGTACCGTAAACTAGAAATTGATTATTTATTGGCACCCCTTCAAGGGCATACTTCAATTCAAGAAATAATAGCCGAGCAAACACTTATTATTCAGCCTAAAGTTGTCATTCCCCATCATCATGACGATTTTTACGCGCCCCTTAGTCAAAGTATATCTGTCGAAGTTTTTAAAGATAAATTAAAGTACCTTGGTTTCAAGGGACTTGTTTTAGAAATCCCACTATTTAAGAGCTCTCAAATTTAATTTAATAAATTTAAGACGAATTATTGCGAATGCGATCTGTTAATGCCAAGATTCTATTTATGAAACAGCTTAACCAATTACTTGATAAGTATAGTGAATCTCATCAAAACCCTTTGAACCAAAAAATTCATAAAGTATGTGTTCCTCTTATAGAGTGGAGTGTTCTCGGATTACTATGGGTCATTCCTGTGCCTGAATTTTTTGGAGATTTGCGTTGGACTCATTTGTTTGTGGCTGTGTCTCTTGGCTTTTATGCGAGGTTTAAAAATTTTAAAGTCATTATGGCAAGTATTATATTGATGCTGCCATTTTGGATTTATATTAGTGTTAACCCGCCCTATGTTTTAGAAACTTCCATAATTGTTTTTGTTTTAGCTTGGATCGGCCAATTTTACGGACACAAAGTAGAAGGAAAGAAACCATCATTCTTTGAAGATCTTTTCTTTTTACTGATTGGTCCGCTGTGGGTCAGTGAAGCTTTCCTTAGAAGCCGGGGCCGCTCTTTAACTTAGGTAACAGTAGGCAAAATTTTAGGCAATAATCTTAGCCGTAAGTCCTGTTCAGTTCTTTGACGAAAAGTGCCGAACAGAGATCACGTATGAATATAAAAGGTCTTCTTGGTAATATGATCACCTCTCCCATCCGAAGCAAGGACGGGCAGGCATCTCCTGTTGAGAGAGCGATCAAATCAGATTCGGCCCATGACCGCGATGCTAATGCGCAAGAATTCTACGGCCAAAATAAAAAACAAAATCAAGGTTCCATGTCAGATGAGCAGTTTAAAAA
>JANPPO010000442.1:0-6067 GCA_031428555.1 Bdellovibrionales bacterium
GGATGAGCTTTCACGAATATTGCATTTTCTTTTTTCGATAAGTTGATCAAACTTTGTAGATCACCATTTAACGTCAGTTCTTTCACTTTTTCATCAAAGTTAACGGCCCAGGGGAAATTCTCGGCGGTTTCGTTGAAATCAATTTCTCGTAAGTTGTGGACAATGTTTCCACTTCCGATAATCAAAATATTTTGATCTTTTAAAACTTTGAGCTGTTGACCTAATTGATAGAAATCTTCAGCCGTGCTGTTTGCATTAATACTGATGGGTATGACAGGCACATCGGCTTGTGGTCTTAAAAATTTTAAAACACCCCAAGTGCCGTGATCATATCCCCAGTCTTGTGTGATACTGGCCTCAGGTAAAACTTCTAAAATTTTTTGAACGATTTCGTGATTACTGGGGGCTTGATATTGAACTTCATAAAGTGCTTTGGGGAATCCACCAAAATCGTGAATCGTCTTTGGCTGAGGCGAAGAATGAATCTTCACCCCTTTCGTAAGCCAGTGCGCTGATATCATGACGATTCCGTCTGGGCGACTGATTGTCTTACCAAATGCCAGGACTTTTTGAGTCCACTCATTGTCGGCAAGGACATTCATCGGAGAACCGTGACCTATAAAAAGCACTGGCTGTTTTTTCATTATGCTAGCTCCATAATAATAAATTCTGATCGTGCTGCGAGCCCCTTAATCATAAGTGCTGTTTGGTCGTTTACTCCAAGGCCATCACCTTTAACTAATTTTTGCCCGTCTACTTCGATTTCACCGGTTGCGACATGAAGCCAAAGTTTTTCACCATTTTTGACTGTGAATGATTTTTCAATTCCTTTTTCAAAGATTGAAGACCACACCCAGGCCTGTTGGTAAATTTTAAGACTTCCTTCTTCTTCATTTGGCGAGATCACGAGCTTAAAGTTATTGAGCTTTTCTTGTTCACTAAAATTCTTCTGCGCATAGCGGGGCTTGATACCATATTGGTCAGGCATAACCCAGATTTGCAAGAGCTCGACTTTTTCGCTTGTTGACGGATTATATTCACTGTGAAGTACACCCGTTCCGGCGCTCATGATTTGCACTTCGCCTGGACGAATCTGTTCTTTGTTTCCCATATTGTCCTGGTGTTCCAAGACTCCACTTAAAACATAAGTGAAAATTTCCATATCTTTGTGGCCGTGGAAATCAAATCCTTTTTCAGCGTCTACTATGTCTTGATTAATGACTCTTAAAGCCCCGAACTGCAAATGTTCGGGGTCATAGTAAGAACCGAATGAAAAAGTATGATAAGAATCCAGCCAAGCGTTTTGGAAATGTCCTCGTTCTTGAGAAGGTCTGACTGTCATCATAAAAACTCCTTTATCGTTTATGCTGTTTTAGCAGCAAGCATGGGTCGGTAAAAATTTAAATATCGAATTCCTAAAAATACGTGAATCACAAAAAGTAAAAGCCCTAATGCAATTCCTGAAGGATCTAAAAATCCGTGCATCAAAACAATGTTCAAAGTGATGGGCGCTAAGATCACTAACGATAGTGGAACGAACATTCCTGATAACAACATAAGGCCACCAACGATTTCAGTTATCTTAATAAACTGAAACATATAGCCGGTACTGTAGATCGCTCCGGTGATGGCACCCATTGCTTCAGTCGACGGAGGTTGAGGCAAAAAGTGGAAGAAAAAGTTAAGGCCGAATACTGTATAAGCTAGGCCCAGGATAATTCGAGCTGCTGTTGTTCCGTGTTTCATTTGTATGACTCCTTTAAGAGTTTGTTTTTGTTGTTAGCCAATACAAGAATAATACTCCTCTAGTTGATCTATTAATATTATAATGTTTAGATTAACATGATCTTAATTTTAGATCATGCTTAAGGGGGTCAAAATGGAATTTCATCAGCTTGAATGCTTTTTAAAAGTTGTCGAGTGCGGAAGCTTTCGAGCAGCAGCAGAAAAACTTCATAAAGCTCAATCTGCGGTCTCAATCGCGGTGAAGACGTTGGAAGACCACCTGGGTTTTGCTTTGTTGGATCGAAGCGAGTATCGACCCCAGTTAACAATGGAGGGCCGAAGCTTCTTACCGCATGTAAAAGCGTTGATGCAACAGAGCGAACATCTCCAAAGCTATAGTCACTTTTTAAAAACCGGCTTTGAAACCCGCATTACTTTAGGTGTCAGTAACGTTTGGCCACAATGTGAACTTGTCCCTTTAGTACAAAATTTTACTCTGCAGTTTCCCTTCACTGAAATTATTATATTGCCAGAAACTTTAAGTGCTGATGACTTACTTGAGCAGGGAAAAATTGATTTATCACTTGGTGAAGTGTTTAACGAAAAACAATTATTTGAAGTAAAGCCCATTGGTCATTTGCGGATGATTCAAGTTTGTGCGAGCACTCATCCCCTAGCAAAATTTAAAGGTTTGGTTCCACGTCCAGAATTTCTGAAACATAGACAGGTGGTTTTAAAAAGTACTGTGCAAGATTCAGGGCGGATTGCCGGGGTTGAACCCGGCCAACCTCAGATTGGGGTTCAGGATTTTGCAATGAAAAAAGAGCTCCTTCTGCGCGGAGTCGGCTGGGGGTATATGCCAAAACATATGATTGAAACTGAGTTTAAAAAGAAACTATTGGTTCCCACCTTAAAGACAGATTTGGAAGTGCCTTTATTTGTAGCTTGGACTAAAAAAAGAGCGTTAGGACCCTGTGCGCAGTTCTTGATATCTTCTCTGTCAGAGAAGAAAATGAATTTATAAAGGTTGAGGTGCCCATGCAACAATATCAAGAGCTTCTTAAACACGTCCTCGATAACGGGACTAAAAAAAGTGATCGAACAGGGACTGGAACCTACAGTGTATTCGGCTATCAAATGCGTTTTGATTTACAAAAAGGTTTTCCACTTTTAACGACAAAAAAATTGCACACACGTTCTATCTTTCATGAACTACTTTGGTTTTTAAAAGGTGATACGAATATTCAGTATCTTCGAGATAACAAAGTGACGATCTGGGACGAGTGGGCTGATGAAAATGGCGACCTGGGCCCCGTTTACGGAAAACAGTGGCGCTCTTGGGAAACAACTGACGGAAGAAAGATCGATCAAATTACGAACGTGATCGAACAGATCAAAAAAAATCCTGATTCTAGAAGATTACTAGTTGTGGCTTTCAATCCAAGCGAAGTTGAAAAGATGGCCCTACCGCCGTGCCATGCATTTTTTCAGTTCTACGTGGCTGATGGGAAATTATCTTGTCAGCTTTATCAACGAAGTGCGGATGTCTTTTTAGGAGTTCCGTTCAATATCGCAAGCTATGCACTTTTGATTCACATGGTGGCGCAAGTTTGTAATCTTAAAGTGGGCGAATTTATCCATACCCTAGGCGATGCACATCTTTACTCTAATCACATCGAACAAACGAAGCTCCAGCTAACAAGAGAATGCAAACCCCTTCCGACTTTAAAGCTTAATCCAAATGTTAAAAATATTTTTGATTTCAAATTCGAAGATATCGAAATTTTAGGCTACGAACCACACGCTGCCATCAAGGCAGAGATTGCAGTCTAATGATATTGAGTCATATTGTTGCCGTTGACCAGAAAAACGGAATAGGTAAAAACAACGACCTTTTGCTGAGCATCCCTGAAGACATGAAACACTTCAAGGAAACGACAAAAGGCAAAGTGATGATCATGGGTCGCAAAACCTTTGATTCGTTTGGTGGGAAGCCCTTGCCTGGCCGCTATCACATCGTTATTACCAGGCAGCCGCTCAAGTCGGAACATCCGATGGTTACTTATGTCTCATCTTTAGACGAAGCCTACAAAAAGGCGGAATCTTTGATCTCAGAATGGCCCAAAGAAGTTTTTATTGTGGGCGGTGCCGAGATTTACAAACAAAGCCTAGCTAAAACAGACCGAATCTATTTATCAAAAATTGAAAAAACTTTTGACGCTGACACCTTCTACCCAGAGGTGAACTGGAATGAATTTGAGCTGGAAAAGCAGGACTACTATGAAACGTCACCAAAGTTTTCAATGAACCTATACTGTCGAAAGAATTAACAACTTATCGAAGTTTTCATTTATTTGAGAATTAGCCGACAATATAAGTATGACGACAGCATTACGATTCGATACTAAAGAAATAGCCCACATTGAGGTTTACGGTCGCCACCATGGAAAAATGGTTGCGAAGCTTAAGAACATTTCAAGCTCTGGTGCTTTCTTTGAATTATCGCAGTCAGAGTATGTGCCCCGCAGAGGCGACATGCTTTGTGTGACTGTTCATTTAGGGAGCTTGAAAAAGTCCCACGTGATTCATGCTCAGGTTGTCTGGGGCCGTGGTCTAGGCTTCGGAGCTCAGTTCGTACCGAAAGAAGAGCTTGTAACGAAGATGCTTCAAGGCAAAGCCGCTTAATTTAAATCCGACATTTCATAGCTGAATAATACTCGCGACACCTCCTCGGAATAGTGGATATTCGTCTATATTTCCTCTACGTAAGTCCAGTTTCAAAGTGGACTCGCGTGCTTAAACAAAACTAGTACGATTGACTGAAGTCCACCTGAGGCGCTCCAACAGCGGACCTTAGGCTAGCCAGGAGGGCTTCATGAAAAACATTCTCTTTATATTCGCAGCCAGTTTGTTGTTCGCTGCTTTCAGTACAACACCGCAAGTTGCCCAAACGGAAACGCAAAGAATTTACGTTTTAAAATTAAAAGCCAAAGATTCTTTTCAGAGAACGATGATTGCAAATACCGGCGCAGCCATTGATTTCGTTAATCCAGATTATGTAATTGCGACTGCTCTACTTGAGGAAAAAAATCAGTTACAAAAAATGGGACTCATCTTAGAAGATGTCACAACAAGTTCAATGCAAACGATGGCGTTTCCAAACGAGGATTCTGGCTACCATGATTACAGTGAGCTCACAAAAGCACTTCAAGACTTGCACGCGAAGTATCCACAAATTACTCAAATGAAATCTGCTGGTCGAAGTATAGAAGGTCGCGAGATTTGGGCATTCGTTGTTCGCGGCGAACAAGACTCTAACAAGGAAGTTCCTCAAGCTATTTTTATGGGTGGCCACCACGCCCGGGAACATTTGTCAGTTGATACTCCGCTTAGACTTTTGCAATGGCTTTTGTCGGAGTATGAAAAAGGAAATACTAAAGTAGTTGAACTTGTTAATTCTCGAGAAGTTCATATCATTCCAGCAGTGAATCCAGATGGACTGGAATATGACATTTCAACATCGCAATATAAAATGTGGCGCAAAAATAGAAGACCAAATCACGACGGCACATCCGGTGTGGATCTTAACAGAAATTATGGTTTCGGTTGGGGAACTGGCGGTTCAAGCAAGAATCCCAATTCTGACACTTACATGGGCACAACTCCGTTTAGCGAACCCGAAACTCAAGCTATCAAATCTTATGTTGAGTCCCTTAAAAAGGTCAAAATTCTGCTGTCCTTTCACACATTCTCATCTTTGATTCTCTATCCATGGGGCCACTTAAATGAGCATGTTCCAAATGAAAAAGATGCCAGAACGTTTATAAAGATGGCTGAAACGATGGCGACTTGGAATGGGTATACACCTCAACGCTCATCAGATCTTTATATAGCCAGCGGCGATACTTGTGATTGGGCTTATGGAGAGCGTGGGATCTTCGCCTTTACGTTTGAATTAGATCCACGCAATTCGTGGGGTGGCGGCGGATTCTATCCAGGAGACGAGATTATCGAGTCTGTCGTGGCTAAAAATAAAGAACCTTTTCTTTATTTGATCGGCCTTGCTGATAATCCTCATCGAGTTCTGGATTTTGGAATCGGACTTTAGCGGCACCTGTCTAAAATATATCCACCTCGAATATGTTAAAAGTTCAAAAAATTGAATAAATCCTGATCAATCAGGCTGGCACAAAGAGTGAATGTTCATCACAATGATGAAATTGGTATGTACGTTGTTGTGGTTTATTTTTATGTCTTGTGTCAGTTTTGGCTCAACAGCTGGAACCGAAGACCTGCGTTATCAGACTTGTACGAAGCAAGCTCTGCGTAAAAAATCACCACC
>JANPPO010000443.1:0-7176 GCA_031428555.1 Bdellovibrionales bacterium
AGCTTATGTTGGTTGAAGCCATGTCGATCGATAAACTTCACCACAACCTCATCACCAGCTTCTGCAGCCGCAGTTAGATAGAAGTTAAGATCAAATATTTTTCGTCGTGTCGTCAACGTTAAGCCGCCATCTTCAAACTTCCAGTCGCCAATGCCAGTTCCCAGTTCATCAACTTGATAATAGAATTTTCCGTTATCGTAAATAACAAGGCGAATAGGGTAGTCATCATTTGTCTGAAGAAGTTTAACAGTCTCAATTTTTGAAGCTGCCTGACCAATTTCTGCAGAAGAGTTATGAAAAGAGGAAAAAAACTTTTCGTCTCTTTGATGTTCGACCATTTTATAATCACCCGAACAGCCAAACATAATTGTCGTCGAAAATAGAAGTACGGCTTTAAGTAAATTCATTTGTGATCCTTTGGCTATAGCTTGCAGCTTGAGCTAACCAAAGCCTATCAAAGGACGAATTTTTCGTCAGGTGAGCGCTTTCAAAATGGACTAAGGTCTATCGAACTATTTGTGGCTATAAAAGAGATCGTGATGAATCCGTGTAGAAGCTAAAGCAGCCTGTCCAATTGCGACTGAAACTTGCGCGAGTGCGTTCACGCAATCACCAACAGCGTAAAGGCCGGGGATCGAAGTCTCCTGATGTGAACTGGTTACGATATAGCCTTCTTTTGTTGTTCGTAAATTTTTTAAACGTTTGACTGCCGTCTTATCGAATTCAACTCCCAGCGAGACATAAGCGAAATCCATCACCAAAGGCTTTTTAACTTCTTTCACGTAAACTAAAAGTTTTTTTAATCGCTTATTGTATTCTAATCGGTCGAGCGTGCTGGATATCAATTTAAGTTTGTTTTCGCCTGCGAAATTTTTAAGTTTTGCCGAGTAGGTAAGTTTACTTGTCGGAATAATGATAAGCTTCGGGCAAAGTGCAGAGATAAATCGAATCTTTCTATAACAATGATTGTTTTTAATAAACAATGCCACTTTGTGTTCAAAATGATCGTAGCCATCACAAATCGGGCAGTAACCTAAAATTCCTAAACTTCTAAAGTAGGGAATATTTTCGATCGCAGGCTGGGCATCAATCATACCCGTTGCAAGAATAACTTTTTTTGCTTTGAACACTTGTTTATCAACTTCGACAATAAAAGTTTTTTTGTCTCTTCGGATAGCAGCACTTCCTTTGACGAAATCTACTGGATATTGTGCAACTTGTTTGCGAAGTCTTTTTAAAAGTTGTGGACCGGTAAGTCCCTTAGCATAGCCGATCAGATTTCGAATTCTAGGAATCCATCTAGCGCGCGATTGACCAGCATCGATCAACAAAACTTTTCGCCGAAATCTTCCCAAATAAAGAGCTGATACAAGGCCGCCGGGTCCACCGCCAATGATAATGCAGTCATATTCGAAATTATCCATCTGCTGCAGCCTGCCTTCGCTATAAAAACTTTAATAGGAAACTTGTTTCGCAAAACGAAATAGGCAATCGTGAGCAGGCTCATCCATGAGCCCGGTATTATCTAAATAGTTCTACTCATTTTTAAAAATGTCAAAACTAACGCGGTATTCATGTCATATTAAATCAAAATTATGTCACTTCGATAATTTTTTTGGTTACTGCAAAAATTCGATGTTCAGGCTTCACTTTGATTTCGAAACCTCCAGTGAAGGCGCCGAATGAGGGCAATACCAACGAGTGTTCATCCAGCACAAAGCACGGAAGTCTCAAACGAACGGTACCTTCTCTTAAAACAACCACCGGGTGAATGTGTCCTTGAATTGTAAAATTATCTTCAGCAACTTCTTCATGGCCATGGGAAAAGTTAATCTGATCAACTATGTGATCTCCGTCAATGATAGCAATTGGGAGTTCTTTTAAAAACTCGATCGAACCACGTTCATGATTTCCAATTAAAAGCTTAAACTTTACATGCTTATGAAAAAGCAAAAAATCCTGAATAGTTAAGAATAATTCTTCAGTCCAACTAGATTTGTGATGAATCAAATCCCCTAAAATTAAAACTTCCTGCACTTCATGCTTTTCGATCAGTCCGGCAATTTTATTAAGATCCTCTAAATTAACACTGGAAGGAATCGGAATACCGAAAGACTGAAACGTTTCAGCTTTCCCCAAATGCACATCAGAGAATATAAGTAGATTCTTTTTTTTCCAGAGAAGTGCTTTTTCCGGTAAAAGTTGAAAAAGTTCATTCTGAATTTCAATATTCATATTGTTCTTTCAAACGATTTTTTTAATTTCTCAACTTTTGATTCTAAGCTTTCATTCGATAGGCGGCTTGCGACCCTTTCGACAAGAAGTGGGAAGGCGAGTGGCGAGGGTGAGCTCAGCCGAACCCATTTCTGCTTTAAATTTTGCATTCGGTTTAAAGTCTTTTGCATTCGTTCATTTTCAAGAGAACTGAATAAAACTTCATTATAACTTTGTTGCACAAGTAGGTTGCTAGGTTCATGTTTTTTAAAAACTTCATAAAGCATCGAAGAACTGACTTGCATTTGTCGTCCCGTTTTTGGAGACCCAGGGTAACCGACAAAAATCAAACCTGCGATCTGGGCGATTTCTCTAAATTGTCTTTGGCTCATCTGACTGATTTCTAAACTTTGGCTGATTTCGGATTCAATTTTGTCAGTTGCGAAGAAATCATCGTCGAACAAATCTTTGAAACGATAGTCAAGTGGTGCCATGATCTCGAAACCATAATCGTTTACTGAAAAAGAAAATGTTGATGGATCTCGACCAATAAATCTTAAACCCCATAACTGGGCTAATCCTTCGTGGACCAACCCACCTTCAAACGGATAGACGAAAAGATGCTCTCCTTCTTTGGAAGTCCATTGTTCGAAAAGCAAGGTTTCTGCTCCGGGCAGAATGGAATCTTCTTTCTGTGCGGTCAACAAGGGCCTAAGGGCCTTTCGAGTTTCGCTATTATTCGTCATATCATCAGAGTCGTTTAAGACTTCTCTGAGTGCCTGGCTCAAGGTTTCAGAGATAGGAAATTTATTTCCGCCCCAGGATGGAATCACGTTCGTAGGACGTTTGCTGGCTTTGGCGTATGCGGTCATATCTTTTAGCATCACAAATTCCAGTCTTTTGCCTGCGAACTGGAATACATCGCCCTTTTTTAGTTTTGAAATAAAGGATTCATCAACAGAGCCAATCTTAGATCGATTGGTATAAGTGACCATAACTGATTCCCTTGATACAATTGTACCAATGGACATTCGGTGCAGAAGTGCATATTTGCTATTTGCAATGTGATACCGACCCGTTAACTCGTTATAAACCAACTTGTGGTACTGCGGATATCTTTGAAGAGTTTCCCCGCCTTGAGTTAGAAATTTCAAACACCAATTAAGGTCATTTGCTGTAATCGAAGAAAAGGAATAAGTTTCTTTAAGTGAGTGTTTGAGTTCTTCAAGTTTTAATCCAGGACCGCAAGCCAGTGTTGCCATATGCTGAATCAAAACATCGTAAGGTTTTTTTAACGGAAAACGCGGCTCAACTAAATTTTTTGATAAAGCTTTTTTAAGAGCTTCCAATTCCATTATCTCCCAGGCATTTGTGGGAACAAAAAGAAGTTTGCTTTTACCCCCTGGCCTGTGAGCAGATCTACCAGCACGCTGAAGCATCCGAGCGATCATTTTAGGACTGCCGATTTGAACAACTCGTTCAACGGGTTGAAAATCGACACCTAAATCAAGCGACGAAGTACATACGACCCATTTAATATCGCCACTTTTTACCCCGGCTTCAACCGTTTCACGCTCGTCACGAGTTAAAGAGCTATGATGTAGCGCCAATCGGCCTTCCATAAAAGGCGCTTCATGCAGCAATGTCTGAAACCATTTTTCGGCCTGCATGCGGGTATTTGTAAAGATTAAAGTTGAAACTTCTGGATCAAGTTCTTCAATCAACTGGAAGCGGAGTGAAAGACCTAAGTGTCCTGCCCAAGGGAAGCGATCTACTTTTTCAGGAACCAAACATTTAATATCAAGGCCACGCTCGGCGAAACTTGAAATAAAAACAGGTTTTAATCCAGGCCCAAGTGCCACTTCCGCTGCTTGCTCTAAATTTCCTATCGATGCGGAAAGGGCCCATATTTGTAGATCTGGATTAAGTGATCTTAAGTAAGAGAGATTTAGTTCGGTCAGGCTTCCACGTTTAGATGATAAGAGTTCGTGCCACTCATCTAAGATAACGAGCTCAACATTCTTTAAAAGATCTTCGCCATCTTCCTGCGAAATCAGAACTGCCAACGACTCTGGTGTAATCAGCATAAGATCCGGAGGATTTTTTGTTTGGCTTTTCTTTTTAGAGTAAGTGGTATCGCCAGTCCGTGAAACAACTTTGAACGGCCAGCCTTGCTGAGCAATCGGTTCTTGGATAGCAGCCTCAATATCCCGAGTCAGAGCTCGTAACGGCGTTACGTAGAGAACTTTTAGCCCTTTTTTAGGTGTCTCAAGATATTTGGCAAAAGCTCCCATAACCGCCGCATAAGTTTTACCTGAACCAGTGGGGACATGAAGAAGGCCAGATTGTCCTTGAAGAAAAGCACTCCAAAGCTCGAGCTGAAAGGGGAATGGCTTCCATCCCTTGGCTTTGAAATATTCTTGAATCGGCTTAAGAGTTTTGAGTAGATCTTTCTTCATATTAAATTCTTAAATAAAGAGGGTGGTTATCAAGAACCATCTTTATAAACATAATTTAACTTGAGTCAGACTTAAAAGATATGAGTGATGACTGGCGTCCGAAATACCCTGTTATCAGGCAAGAACTGATCCCTTAGCGTGTGCAGCTCATTAATTGCAGTTAGTTCTTTTGTAAACCTGGCCCGGATGGCCAGGTTTTAGCGTTCTCATGGACGGATGAATTGTCGCACTATCACCGGCAAGGTGCGGCCGGCTAGGCTGTGCTTGAGGGAATTTTATTTTATTTGATTTTGGAAATTCAGCTAAAACTTCTCGTTCGCAACTTTCCTATTTTTTCTGGATAATCACAGTATTGTGATACAGACAATAAAGCGCTATATGATCCTCAAGTCTAAGTGGATCTTTTGTTGTGTTCCAGGATCTTCTAAAAAGCCGATTGATATTAGCTCTGAGCATCGCAAAGCTGTGATTCAGAGTAAAGAGTGGATCAAATCGACCTTCCTTTAACTCGCCCTGACCCACGATACATGCTTTGCGGCTTTTATAAGCCTTATGCTGACAATTGGGAAAAAAACTCTTAATTGGCTTTGGATAACTCGGGTTTTGATCTGATTTAATAAGCGCATCTGGTTTTATAAAGGGCTGAATATCTTTAAAAAGAGTTTTAATCCCTTGGGGCCTTTCATCTTTTCTGAATCCGTATTTTTTCCTTGATAGAGCAGCTATCAGGCCTTTAGCGGGCATTCGTGAAACTTCAAAACCTAGAATCCTTCTTGTTTTATATTCAACTGCTAGCGTGACAGACACGGGCTTAAGTTTTGTGTGTTCAAAGGTCTCGAGATCATCAAATTCGACGATTGAACACAAAGGATGGACAAGATTATTTAAATTCAGAGCTCGTTTGGCAAGTGGACCCAGAAACTTAAGTTTTCTGGCAATGGTTTTAACATTTACATTTAACAGCGGTGCCATTCTTCTTTGAGAGACACCGCTTGAAAAAAATCGATAAACCAGCAAGTTAATCTGTCTTTTCTTTTGGTTTTTATCAGAGTCTTCAGTGGCATCAGAAAATGATCTTTTGCAAGTGAGGCAAAAAAATCTTTTAATCATGACCAGATCAGATTTTCTTTCGTAAGATCCATTGGAGCGAATACCGGACTGTATTCCGGAATTGGTAGAGCTTTGGTGGCAATAGGGGCACGATAAAGACATCTCTTGCTAAACAAGCAATCGCTTTGCCACTTCATCCATTACACACGATAAGGGATCAGTTTATTATTTGTTAAGGTCAGTACAAAGCGCTGAGGGAAAGTATTCCATATCGGCCGAGCTATCAAATATGACCAAATATAAATCTGCGTTCAGCTTGGAGTCTCCAGATAACTTTACGCAAGTATGAGTACGATGGAAAAATGGAATCTTTAAATAAGGCCTTGAAACTACTTTATTCCAACTCTTAAAGTTAAGGCTCTCGCGCAACTCAAACTTCGCTAATGAAGATTTTGGAGTATTGCGATGGAAGGCGTTAATGCTGACTCTTAAATATTGATTATCCTTTAGCGCCTTAGCGAGAGGGGTATGGCCCCCATTTACATAACTGCAGCCATAGGTCGAGTGATAGGCACAATGAGTAAGTTCAGGACCTAAAATCTCTTTTAGGCTTTTCTTCTTGGACGTTATCAATATTGATTGCACTAAAAATGCACTTCCAAATATATATTTTGCTAAGGCAGAATATAAACGGTTTTCGGCCAGCGAAGCCAAGCCGTGACCGAGGGTTTCAAGATAATTATAGAACGCACCTTCTATGGAAATCATCTTTTCGTATTCCAGATCAGGCTTTATTGTCCAAAGTGCTTCGTGAAGGAGAATAGATTGTTGTTCATTAAGAGTTAGAAGAAAAAACTCTGGCATAAAAAGCGTTTCATCTGATTCAATAATTGTAAGAGCAAGTACAGAAATCTCTGTAGAAAGTCGATTAAAAAGTCCAGCGTAAATCTGTTTAGCTTCAACGAAATTTTCGCTTTTAGCCTCTTCTTTTGGAACAAGGTAGTAAGTTCTATTTTCTAGTGCCAGGAGCAGTTGCTGTTTTGGACCTGTCGGAATTTTGAGGTTTCGTACAACCTCAATGACAGTCACGAGGGACATAATGTGATCATTTTCTAACTTAACCCAGGCTAGTTTTTTATATTTTTCATAAAGCGCGGGAGTACCGTATTTGGTCACGATTCCACCGCCACCGTTTCCTACTACGCGCCAATCGCCTGCAATAGCTGACTGACAAATTGTTAGACACAGGAAGATTGAAAATAGTATAGCTCGAGATGATTTCATTGGAGTCTCATTACATTTTTAGTTATAGAAATACAAGATTTATTCGGGAAATAAAATGAAGCCAAATGAAAACCAACATTATCGCGATATCTTATTTCAACATTTTGAAAAAAAGAAAATTCGCAACTCAAGATATTCTTTAAGAGCGTTCGCGCGCGATCTTGAAGTT
>JANPPO010000444.1:0-4555 GCA_031428555.1 Bdellovibrionales bacterium
ATTACTTTTGGGCATCGAATACGCATTCTAAGGAGCACCACCATGAGTTACGCATTTATAATTCTCTCTTTACTTGCGACAAGCATTTCGTTCGCTGCAGAAAAAGCCGTCATTCAGCAAATGAAAGGCCGCAGAGCCATCGTCCACTTCGAAAAAGATATTCCCTTCAGCGTGGGCCAAAAAATCTATCTCAATTCTGAAGATGGTGTCGAACTCGGTGTCCAAAAAGAAATGAGAAACCCCCTCGAGAGAAAAAACTCTGTGTCTTTCGCCGCAGGTTTTTCTTCTGCTGAAACAACGACCAAAGCCGTTGGAACAAGCAAAACAAGCACCACAAGTTATGTTATCTCAGGACGCTACGGTTGGAATAAGGAAAATTACGAATACGGCCCACTCGGTAGTTTCTCTTTTTCTAAAACGAGTGGTAGTGGAAGCAGCGAAACGAACACATATCAATTTGGTGGATTCTTTGACTACAATTTGATTCCCAATAAACCTGGCGAAGATACGGTTTGGGGATTTTTCGGCGAAGGCGCATTTGGAAACACAAAATCAAATGGCCTTGGCGCAACAATTATAACTGCAACTGGTGGCGGATTCATAAAGTGGTTCGTCTTTTCACCGATGCTAGCGATCAGATCAAACTTATATTACTCGCTAGATCTTACAGACTTCGCGAGCGGTACAACAAAATCAAGAAACACGGGAACCTTGGGCGCATCATTCGCGCTAAGCCATTATTTCTAAGAGGCTTTAGTCCCCAATGGCACGATGCCATTGGGGTAGCCTAGCCGGCCGCGCCCGCACATGGATGGCCGCACACCGCACCACCAATTACTGCTGTAAAAACAAAGTCCCCCGCGAACCAAAACCCCAGCCCACACAAAATAAAAAAGCCAGCTCGAAAGCTGGCTTCTCTACGAAACAGAATCCTGCGTAACACGTCGTTACGCAAAATGTACCTGTTACATTGGCATTACATCATGCCGCCCATTCCACCCATTCCGCCCATGTCAGGAGCGCCGCCGCCCATGCCACCACCAGCAGAATCTTTTTTAGGAGCTTCAGCAATCATTGTCTCAGTTGTTAACATCAACGATGCAACAGAGGCTGCATTTTGAAGTGCGCAACGTACAACCTTAACTGGATCGATTACGCCGTCTTTAATAAGATCAGTGTATTCGTCAGAGTATGCGTTGTAACCCCAAGCTGCAGATTTGTTTTGAAGAACTCTGTCTAAAACGATAGCGCCATCAAGACCCGCGTTGAACGCGATTTGTCTGATAGGCTCTTCGCAAGCACGCTTAATAATTTGAGCGCCCCACTGTTCTTCTTCAGAGTACTTAGATTTATCAACTTTGAGTGCCGCGCGGATAAGTGCAGTACCACCACCAGCAACGATACCTTCTTCAACAGCAGCGCGGGTTGCATTCAATGCATCTTCTACGCGGTGTTTTTTCTCTTTCATTTCAACTTCAGAAGGAGCACCAACGTGGATAACAGCTACGCCGCCAGCCATTTTAGCTAAACGCTCTTGAAGTTTTTCTTTGTCATAATCAGAAGTAGTTTCTGCAATTTGAGCTTTGATCTGATCAACACGCATTTTGATATCAGCTTTTTTACCAGCGCCATCAATGATTGTTGTGTTGTCTTTGTCGATCACGATGCGTTTCGCAACACCAAGGTCAGCAACAGTTGCTTGCTCGAGTTTGCGGCCCATGTCTTCAGAAATAACTGTAGCACCAGTTAATGCAGCAACGTCTTCAAGCATAGCTTTACGACGGTCACCGAATCCAGGAGCTTTAACAGCAGCGATATGAAGAGTTCCACGTAATTTGTTAACAACAAGAGTCGCTAATGCTTCTCCGTCAACATCTTCAGCGATAACAAGCATCTGACGACCTTGTTTAGCAACGCCTTCAAGTACTCCAAGCATGTCTTTCATTGAAGAAATCTTCTTGTCGTAAACTAAAACGTAAGCGTTTTCTAAAACAGCTTCCATTCTTTCTGCGTTTGTTACGAAGTATGGAGACAAGTAACCACGGTCAAATTGCATTCCTTCAACAACTGTTACTTCTGTTTTCGCAGTTTTTGATTCTTCAATTGTGATCACGCCTTCTTTGCCAACTTTATCCATTGCATCAGATAACATCTGACCAATTTCTTTATCGTTGTTAGCAGAGATTGTTCCAACTTGAGCAACTTCGTTTGAACCTTTAACAGGCTTAGACATTGCTTTAAGCTCTTCGATGACAGTGATAACAGCTTTGTCGATACCACGCTTGATCGCCATTGGATTGTGACCAGCAGTTACGATCTTAACACCTTCACGGTAAATAGCTTGAGCTAATACAGTTGCAGTTGTTGTTCCGTCACCGGCTTCATCATTAGTTTTAGAAGCAACTTCTTTAACCATCTGAGCGCCCATGTTTTCAAACTTGTTTTCAAGTTCGATTTCCTTAGCAACAGTTACACCGTCTTTAGTAATAAGAGGGGCACCGAAAGATTTTTCGATGACAACGTTACGGCCTTTAGGCCCAAGAGTTACGCGAACCGCATTTGCAAGAGTGTTAACACCCTTCAAAATAAGCGTTCTAGCGTCTTCAGCAAAACGTAGTTCTTTAGACATATGATCTCCTTAAAACAAAAAAGCCTCATTCATTATGAGGCCTTAAGATTGAAAATTTAATTAATTGAAAATTCCTAAAATATCTTCTTCACGCATCATCAAAAACTCTTCGCCGTTAAGCTTAAGTTCTGTGCCAGAATACTTCGCGAAAAGAACTTTATCACCGATCTTCACTTCAAGTGGAAGAGTCTTCCCGTCTTCAGTGATGCGGCCTTTTCCAGCAGCAACGATTTCACCTTTTTGTGGTTTTTCTTTAGCAGTGTCTGGGATGAAAAGACCACCAGCGGTTTTTTCTTCTTCAGCCATGCGACGAACTAAAATACGATCATGTAGGGGACGAACGCCCATTTCATGCTTAGCCATAAATATATGACCTCCTGATTATTGTGTGTTTGGAAGTTTGCACGCTCGGTAATATGAGTCCGACCTAGAAGATGTCAAGGTGGACACCTGCAAATGAGTATTAATACACTGTGTAAACTAGGAGTTCCGACTATTTAGATGCTTCGGTGATTGGCTTAGGTTGAGAGGTCGAGATGCCCTCGCCGCTCGTCTTAAGAAGAGAATCTGCGTAAGCAGTCATCAATTCCGCGACTTCAGAAGAATCCAGCTTTTCAGCAGCCACGTGGAAGGCTTTTCTTTGATCCTTAAACCGTGACAAGTAGCCGACGAAGTAATCCGACACTGTGAGCTCACTGATCTCATCTACGTTCGATTTAGAATTTTTTAGATCGCTGTAGAGAGTCTTAAGAACGGCGTCCTTAGGATTGGCTGATTTTTTAGCGATGTATTCAGATTCAAGCTTTGTGTAGCGGCTACGAGCATTGTTTGATTTGTCGTTCTTCCATTGCTTAAAAGAAAGGACGGCTACGGGCGCCCCAGTTGCGGGCATTACAATAGCTGCCTCAGCACCCATGCCTAATAGCAACATACCTAAAATCACATAACCTAAAATTTTAGACCTCAACATGGATCCTCCAACGATTGTCTACTCTGTCTTCGTATTACAAACTCTGTGCCGTCAGCCATTTCGCGTAAAAAAGTTTTAAGCCTCAAAGAGCTATCACAACATGCCGAAAAGAGTCTCCTTAAACTAAAAATTGTCCTTTTAATTCAATAACTTAGAAAGTTTTACCTGAATATCATTTTGACAGTCCTGTGAAGTTTACATGCGACACTTATTGCGGTGGAACCATCGGGGACAAGTGAAATATAACTTTAAGTGTATGAAGCCGGGGGGCTGATTCTATGTCGAGGGGTTTACTTAAAATTGCGATTTTGGCTATGACGTTGATTACGGTTTCTTGTGATCACTCATCAATTCCATATTCCGAAAATTCAAATCAAATTGTTGGTGGAGACGCCTTCACCAAAGAAGATCCAATTCCAACTTATGTTGTTTTACTTAAAACAAGTTACCTAGCATTGGATGGAAAAACTTTAGAATACTCATACTGCACCGGTGCACTTATTAAAAATCAGTACGTGTTAACTGCTGCTCACTGTGTGAAGTTTGACCGAATCACCACGGCTGAGGTCATTTACCCGATGGCTTCGAAGTCAGAAGAATACCAACCACAACAAGTCACAATCCATGCAGAATACACAGGCAAAAACTTAAATCGAGATTACGAAAAATTAAGAGACATCGCTTTAATTAAATTAAGAGATAAGCCACCGGCTCCGTATGCGGCAATTCCTTTATTTGAGACTTCACTGGCTCAGTCTCAGAAACTGAGCTTTAGAGCTCTAGGTTTTGGCGAGCAACATGGTTCGGTCTTAAAGAAGACTCAAAGAACTTTTGAGCTTCGACATATCGTTTTAGACACTGGGAATTTTAGTACTGAGCTTCCCTACTTTGATGTTTTTCAGACTCAAAAAGGAATTTGTTTTGGCGATTCTGGCGGTCCTGCATTAGTTGAGGTC
>JANPPO010000445.1:0-4829 GCA_031428555.1 Bdellovibrionales bacterium
TTGTTCATCATCGAATAAGAACTCAGCTAGAGCTTTTACAGTCTCGGTTTTTCCAACACCTGTAGGGCCTAAAAACAAAAAACTTCCAATCGGTTTATTTGGATCAGAAATTTCTGCTCTTGATCTTCTAACGGCATCAGCAACAAGTCTTAAGGCATGATCTTGGCCGACCACACGTTTTGCCATGGTTTCTTCCATCTTAAGAAGTTTGATAGTTTCGCTTTCAAGCATCTTGCTAACCGGAATTCCAGTCCACTTGCCAACAACTTCGGCGATTTCTTCTGGGCCCACTTCTTCTTTTAGAAGTTTCTTTTCAGAAGGTGTCGCTGCCGCACTTTTTGCTTTTTCTTCGAATGAATTAATTTGCTTTTCAGTTTCTGGAATTGTTCCGTACTTTAGTTCTGCAGCTTTACCCAAGTCGCCTGTGCGTTCGGCACGTTCCATTTCAACACGAAGTTGATCTAACTGAGTTTTAAGTGTCTTAACTTTTTCAAGACCACCTTTTTCAAATTCCCATTGTTCACGTAAAGCCTGAAGCTGTGAGTTAAAACCCGTAATTTCTTTGTCGACTATAAGAAGACGGTCTTTTGAACCCTCGTCCTTTTCTTTTTTCAAAGCTTCTTTTTCCACTCGAAGTTGCATGAGCTTTCGATCAATTTCATCGATGGCTTCCGGTCTGGATTTTGACTCTATCGAAAGTCTTGCCGCTGCTTCATCAATTAAGTCTATCGCTTTATCAGGCAGGAATCGAGATGTTATGTAACGATGAGATAGTTTAACGGCAGCAACAAGTGCTGAGTCCGTAATTCGAATACCGTGATGAAGTTCATACTTCTCTTTTAAGCCACGAAGAATAGTAAGCGCTTCGTCAGGAGATGGCTCATCCACCAGAACAGTTTGAAAACGTCTTTCAAGGGCCGCATCTTTTTCGATGTATTTTCGGTACTCATCTAAAGTCGTTGCACCGATACAGCGCAATTCACCGCGCGCAAGTGCTGGCTTGAGTAGTTGCCCTGCATCCATGGCACCTTCGCCTTTTCCCGCGCCTACAAGAGTGTGAATTTCATCGATGAATAAAATGATATCACCGGCAGCAGTCGTGACTTCTTTAATGACCGCTTTCAGCCTGTCTTCAAATTCACCGCGGTATTTGGCCCCCGCTATCAATGAACCCATATCCAGTGCCATTAATTTTTTATTTTGAAGATTTTCAGGGACGTCGTTTCTAATAATTCTTAAAGCTAAACCTTCCGCGATTGCAGTCTTACCTACACCTGGCTCACCAATCAGCACTGGATTGTTTTTTGTCCTTCTAGAAAGAACCTGCATGACCCGACGAATTTCTTCATCGCGGCCAACGACCGGATCTAATTTTCCATCTTGCGCAAGTGCCGTTAAATCACGGGCATATTTTTTCAACACTTCCATTTTATTTTCAGGGTCATCATCATTCACTTTTTGCGAACCCCGCATTTCAACAAGGGCTTTTTCAATTTGCTCTACTTTGATATTTGCTTTAGCAAAAATAGCTTTGATATCACTTTCATCACCCTTTAGTGAGGCCAATAAAAAGTGTTCAGTTGAAATAAAGGTGTCACCCTTAGCTCTGGCTTCTTTTTCTGCAGATTTAAATAGCTTCTCTAACCTGGGACCTGCGAAAATTTTCGAAGCGCCCGTAACTGTCGGGAATTTAGCAATACGTTGATCTAATAAATCTGACAGGACCTTTGGACTAATGCCTGACTTCTCAACCAGGCGAGGAACGATACCCTCTTCCTGAATGACAAGCTCATACAAAAGATGCTCAGGTTCAACCTGAGGATTTTGTTTGTCCTCGGCTAAAGTGGCAGCATTTTTCATGGCCTCTTGGGATTTTCTTGTCATTTTATCGATATCGCCCATATAACAAACCTCTATATTACTAGCTCTAAATTTGGGGCATTTAGTCAGGTTGTCAATGTCACTCGGAAAAATAAAGCCTTCTGTTAAATCTCCTAAACGAATAAGGCCTACTATAAAGAAGGAGGCTGTTTCCCCTGCTCTATATAACCGACTTAAATTACCCTGGTCATGCGATGACTGCGCTCACTTCGATCGCAACAACGAACTTTGCACCCTTGGCCTTAACGCTAACAACCATCGCAAGCTTCAACAAGAAATTGATTACGTAACGGGTGGACATTTTGCTGTCTGCCGCTTTCAAGAAATAGATTAATCTTTCTCTAGCTCATGGCGATCGGCTGACAATCAAGCCTATAGCCTTGCTCCCGCTACTATCGCTAAAATTGCTCTCGCAAATATTCCGAGTCCAAGGTCGCAAAGACATTGGTCTAATTGTGACTTATTGCCTGCAAAACTCGCCTACAGTCCTGTCAAGAATCCATCCCCCGGGGACGAACAAGCTTATGTAAGTTGGAAGTAAATTCCACAACGTTTATAGGGATCGAGGACGATCCAGAGAATCACGGTCAGATTCTCTTAATTTTCAAAAGGAGGGCCTTCACGGATGAAATAAAAAACTTGTACGGATTCGAACAAAGATAGTTCGAAATATAGTTTTTATAAGTAAGGCCTAAAAAGTTATTAATCGGCTCGGATGCCGCCCAACAACGGGAACTAACACACGGAAGGATTTTTTTATGAAGTATACAAATTAGTTAATTTATTTTAACGGAGGATAGTTAAATGGGAATGAGAGTAAGTACAAACGTAGCGGCTTTAAATGCACAAAGAAATTTAGTGGGAAGCCAGCGCGTAATGAATAAGTCTATGGCACAGTTAGCTTCAGGAAGCAGAATCAACATTTCTGCTGACGATGCTGCGGGATTAGCGATTTCTGAGAATTTGAAAGCTCAAATGCGATCTTCAGTTCAAGCTCAACGAAATGCGAACGATGGTATCTCGATGGTTCAAACTGCTGAAGGCGGATTGAATGAAATCGGTAATATCGTGACTCGTCTTCGTGAGTTAGGAATCCAAGCAGCTTCTGATACTGTAGGTGAAGTTGAGCGTGGTTTTGTCGACAAAGAAGTTCAGCAGTTAAAGGAAGAGATTCAACGTATCGCATCGGTTACAACATGGGGAACAACGAAACTATTGGATGGTTCGTCGCCAGATTTCGATTACCAGGTTGGTATCTTTAATAACGATTTCAATGACAGAATTACTTTTAATTCTTCAGAAAACGTTGCGACTTTGGATCATTTAGGTCTTGATGGTTTGGATTACACATCTAAAGAAGGAGCTCAAACAGCTCTTGAAGAATTGGATAAAGCTCAAACATCAATCAATGGAACTCGTTCTTCACTGGGCGCGCTTCAGAACCGATTAACTTCAACTGTTGATAACTTAGGTGTTTCAACTGAGAACTTAGCAGCAGCTAATTCACGAATCCGTGATACAGACGTTGCGATGGCTTCTTCTGAAATGACTCGTAATAACATCCTTTTACAGGCTGGTACTGCGACTCTTGCTCAAGCAAACCAAGTTAACCAATTAGCACTTAAGTTAATCGGTTAATCATAATCAAAATAATAAAGGTCGATGTGCTGATGGCATGTCGACCTTTTGCTTTTCGTTAAGTGTAGAAAATTATGAAATTTATCTTACCTGTTCTTTTCTTTCTTTTAATTGGATGTAGCGGATTTAAACAATCCGACCTGACCTCTTTTGGTGAGGGTGTTGGCGGTCAGCAGACCAATGTCGATTACCAACTTTCAATTAAAAATGGTCCTTATGAAGGACGCCTTGTCGTAGATCACATCCGCAATTCTTCAATTAAAATTTTAGTTCCAGTTGATGTTAATAGTTTCGTACCTACTGGAAAATTCAGCTCTGCTCAGTGGTCCGTGTCCGGTCAAGTTACTCAAGACGGATCAAACTTCAAAATACTCGAAGTGAATGTTCCCGTGACGCATGTTGCGCAAGGCGTTAACTCCCCTTCCGTGAGTGCTCTACCAAATGGCGATGCTCTTGATTTTCTTGAATCCGGAGAAGCTCAGCATCTTAGTTTTCCATTGGACGATGCCGGAAAGGTAAATGTTCATCTTTACTTTAGTCCGCCCTATCTCTTAGGTGTGTTTATACAAACACCTTTTGATCTAGCCAGCGCGACTAATTACTCAGTGACACCAGTCAATGGCCTCATGCCGATGGGGTTTTTCTCGACTCACCCACACAGACCCCCTCTCAATGGCGGGTCTTTTGTTTTCATTTCCTTGCCTCAATAAAGCTTTATAGTTTAGTCTCATTCTTGAAATACCTAAAGGCTCAAGGAGAATATCATGGCTAAAAAGAAAAAAGCGGCTAAAAAAGCTGCTAAGAAAACAACTAAAAAAGTAACAAAAAAAGCGGCTCCTAAAAAAGCTGCTGCGAAGAAGTCAGCAAAGAAAGCCGCTCCTAAAAAAGCGACAAAAAAAGCTGCAACGAAAAAGGCTGCTCCTAAAAAAGCCGCTGCTAAAACAACTACAAAAGCGACTGCTCCTAAAAAAGCAAAAGCTTCTAAAAAGCCAAAAGAGAAAAAAGCAAAAGGCGCGGCAGCAAGCCCAGCTTTAGCTGATATCGCAAGTGAATTCGACGACGAATCAGAAGTCGATTCAATGACTGGTTTAGATGATGATTTGACTCCTGAAGAAGACGAAGAGTGGGGCGAACCAGAAAATAGCGAAGAGGATAACTTCGAAGACCTTGAAGATGAAGATGCAGTTGAGGCTGAAAAGACTCCAGCTGGCGAAGCTGACGATGATGATGGCGAAGAAGAAGGTTATTTCTAAGCTTTGTTCAGAAACTAGAATTTAATTTTTAAAGATGAAATGTTTAAAAGAGCACTG
>JANPPO010000446.1:0-4627 GCA_031428555.1 Bdellovibrionales bacterium
AAAAAAGTATCAGACCAGACATCGTGCCAGCACTTATAGATGTCTTCATAAATAGCTTGATATTTTTTGTCGGGGAATCGGCCGGGGATCAAAACAATTTGTATCTTATTCTGACTCATATTGAAGCGCTCCGATTCAGTCACTCTGGTGACTTATCGGCAATACTAAATAAAGTCTTTAGTATTTATTTAACAAGATACTCGCGCCACTTCGCAATTAAAGCAGGCGTCATCTGCACGTAACAAACCGTTCCTTCTGTCGCGGTTTCACGCTTGATCATTTTCGCTTCTCGGTTGAGATCGTAGATTTTGTGTTCTGAAACGCGCGGAAAATAAAGCTCAACTGTCGTGTGAAGATCTTGAATCATTTCAACTAAAGTTGATTTTAAAGTCTCTATTCCTTGGCCGGTGGCTGCACTTATGAAAACTCTTGGATACTGATTCACTTTGAACTGTTTTTCAACGGACGCGATATCAACTTTATTAAAGATATGTAGGATTTTTTTGTCGTGCCAGTTAAATTCTTTAATCAAGTTTTCAACAACTTCAACTTGGCGAAGCATGTTGGGCGAAGAAAGATCAATCACGTGAAGCAAAACATCAGCTTCGGCACTTTCTTCTAAAGTAGCTTTGAAGGCCTCGATTAACTGAGTCGGCAATTTTCTGATAAAGCCCACGGTATCGGTCACAACCGCAGGGGGACCGTCGGGAAGAAAAATTTTTCGAGTGGTCGGATCAAGGGTCGCAAACACCTGGTTCTTCACCAAAACTTGCGCGCCCGTCAGCCGATTTAATAACGAGCTCTTTCCAGAGTTCGTATAACCAATCAAAGCAAAACTTGGAACTTCCTGACGCTTTCGCGATTGTCGGTACTGAGCCCGGTTTTTTCGAACCTGTTCTAATTTCTTTTTAATCTGAGAAACTCGTTCTCTGATGCGGCGTCTATCATTTTCAAGAGCGGTCTCGCCGGGACCACGCGTTCCAATACCACCACCTTGACGAGATAATGATCCCATCCAGGCATCGACCATTCGGGGCATCTGATCTAATAACTGGGCAAGCTCTACTTGAAGTTTTCCTTCGAAAGTTTGTGCTCGTCTTGCGAAGATATCTAAGATTAATTGATTTCGATCAATCACGCGTGCTTGAATGACTTGTTCTAAGTTTCGCGTTTGCACTCCGGTCAGCTGATGATCGACAACCACAACTTCTGCTTGGGCGTCGCGAACCATTTCCGCGATCTCTTGAACTTTGCCTGTACCGATGAGGGTCGCAGGATTCCAAGTCGGAAGAATCTGAATCACAGAGCCCACAATTTCACCGCCGGCGGCTGAAACAAGCTCTTCTAACTCAAGTAAATTTTCTTTGATTTCTGTTAAGGGATCAGCCTTCAGGCCCACACCGACAACGATAGCTCGTTCTTGATTCTTAATTTGAGGCGTTTTAGTCAAGTCTTTTAGACCCTCCATAAAGGTGCATGCGCCACCTGTCTCTAAGTATAAACAAAGAAGCTCCTCACATACAAGGGTCTAGTTGGAAATATCTTTTATATGTTTTTCCTCAAAAGTGAACGTAGACTTCTCACTTGAGGTCTTAATCATGATGTCCAAAGTTTTACTTATATTGACCATAACTTCCGTCAGTTTTGTTAGTTTCGCGCAAAGTACATTAAAACCACAAATAGGCTTAGGCTACACCGACAATGCGAATTACGAATCAAGTCAAAAAGATTCAGACATGTTTTGGTGGCTTGGGGTCTATGGCCAAAAAATAACTCCTGAAGCCGGCTACAGTCTTTATTTAAATTTCAGAGATTATTTAGAAGAAGATCAAAATGACCGACTGTCTTATCGTTTTGGTCGAACGGAAGAAGTAATAAATCGATTCGCGGGTAGTCTTGAATGGCTATTGGCTGTCGGTGGACTTGAGTACTCAGGCGATTCGCCAGCGTTTACTGAAGAGACGTTTGATAATATCTATCTTGATAATTCCTGGGCTAAGACATTCTCGACTCGAGCTGATTTAGAGTATACTTTTGAACCTGGTCTCAGATCAAAAATGTTCACAGATCTTGATGGGCGATTTGATCAAAGTTTTTATTTTATTTCAGCACTCGATTTTACAATTCGAACGGGCCAAGTTTTAAGGCCTTTCGCAGAAATTGGATTTGTTTTCTCCAATAAGTCGATCTACTCGAATAACTATCTTGAATTTGGTGCGGATTACACGTGGGAAGAAAATGACCAGTCTTCTTTTCTAATAGGGGCTTCAATTCAGCAAACATCTTACTTCGACCGCGATGTGACAGACGAGACAGCCATCGTCAATAAAAAGGGCAAAAAAACAACGGGCACTTCAAACGAAACTCAGGTATTAATGCAGCTTCAGGGAAGTTACATTAAGAAGTTTAAAGTGAATCAATTGAAGTCATCGTTAGTTCTAACTGATCAGTCAAGTCGAAGTGGCGAGTCCGAGTATACCGAATCACAAATTCACGTCGCATTGATCATCCCTATTCTATAATCAATAATATCCACCCTCTAGGTGGAAAACAAATCCATCTAACAGGTGGAAAAAACAGGAGAAAAAATGAAGAAAAGTATTTGTTCGAAAATGATGTTATTAGCGCTTGGCTTGACACTCGTAGCATCGCCAGTCGTGGCAGAAGACGCTGCTAAAGTCGATAAGCCTGAGTATTACTCAACACTTCAAACAGAGTACAAGTTAACCGACGAACAAATTAAATCGATGACTGATAAAGGTCTAAAAGGAAACGATCAAGTGCGTGTTGCACGACTAGCTTCTAAATCTGGAAAAACATTAGATGAAGTTATGAAGATGCGCTTAGAACAAAAAATGGGCTGGGGTAAAATTGCAAAAGAACTAGGTGTTGATTCAAAAGAAATAGGCCAAGCCGTTTCTGATGCAAACAAAGCTAAGCATGAAGAGAAAAAAGCCGAAAAAGCCGCAAAGAAAGCTGCTCACGATGCTGAAAAAGCGGAAAAGAAAGCAGCCAAAGACGCAGAGAAAGCTGAAAAGAAAGCTTCTAAAGACGCTGAAAAGGCCGAAAAGAAAATGGCTCAAGAAGCTAAAAAATCTGAGAAAGCCGAATCTAAAAAATAGTTCTTTTCAAAGCGCGCGCGAGAACCGCAATTTAAGTTGCGGCTTTGGCGCGCTCTTCTCGAAGGTTCCGCAAGTACTGTGCTTCAAGCGCAGTAATCACAACCGAGTGAACGATTCCATCAACAGTCGTCGTTCTTTGTAGAACGTTTGCGGCTTGTTTGACTCCCATTAAAAATGGCCCAATTACTTCGACTTTTCCAACTTGTTGAAGAAGTTTATAACTGATGTTGGCACTTTCTAAATTTGGGCAAAGTAAAATATTAGCACCTTCAGTGCCAGCTAATTTACTAAACGGAAAAATTCGACTTAAAATGCTGGGGTTAACAGCAGTATCGGCCTGAATGTCACCATCGCAAACAATCTGCGGCGCCATCTTTTTGAAAAGCTCTGCCGCTTTTTTCATTTTACTTGGAGTGCCTTCAGAGCCCGTAAAGTTTGAATAAGAAAGCATTGCGATTCTTGGAGTTTGCCCAAAGTATTCGATAATGCGTGAAGCTTGCATTCCCATTTGGGCTAACTGCTCTGGATTTGGATCGAAATTAACTGTGCTATCGGCAAGAAGGATAAATTCCTTTTCCGTTAAGATAAAGTTCACACCTGCGGGAACGCCGGCTTTATGAAGTCCTACGATTTGCAAAATCGGTTTAACAGCATCAGAATAATTTTGAGATGCGCCAGTCACCATTCCGTCAGCATCGCCACGCTTAACCATCATGGCCGCATAATAATTTGGATCAGCCATCAGTCTTTCAGCTTCTCTTTGAGTCACACCTTTTCGCTGACGTAACTCATAAAGCTCTTTTGCGTATTCTTTAAACTGCGGACTTTGCGATGGGTGGATCACCGGAACATCGGAAAGCAGATCAAGCTCGAGATGTTTGATCTTGTCTTTTACAACTTGAGGGTAGCCAAGAAGAATGGGTTCGCAAATTTTTTCTTCAACTAGAATGCGAAGGGCTTTTAAAACTTTTGCAGAACTTCCTTCTGGAAAAACAATCTTTGGTAATCGGCCGTTCGTCGAAGAATTCCGGTGAACGCGATGAATAGCTGATCTGATGAAAGCTTTTGAAGGGCCTTGGAAAGCTTCAAGTTTATCGCGGTACTTATCCCAATCTGTGATTGGTTTTCTTGCGACTCCTGAAGCAATTGCAGCTTTCGCAACCGCAGGGGCCACCCACATCAAAACTCGTGGATCAAAAGGTTTTGGAATGAGATAATCGCGGCCGAATTTAAATGTCTGACCACCATAAGTATCAGAAACTTTATCTGGGACTTCTTCTCTGGCCAAAGAAGCAAGTGCCTGAACCGCAGCTAATTTCATTTCTTCATTAATCTGCGACGCCCTTGTGTCGAGGGCTCCTCTGAAGATTGAGGGGAATCCCAAAACATTATTCACTTGATTTGGATAATCAGAACGACCAGTTGCCATAATGATATCCTTACGAGTTTTTACCGCTAATTCATAAGCAACCTCTGGGTTTGGGTTTGCCATCGCAAAAACGATT
>JANPPO010000447.1:0-5252 GCA_031428555.1 Bdellovibrionales bacterium
GTTCCACCTTTAAATGTCAGCGGAGCGGTAAGTGCAGAAGCCGTAATTCCTGTTGAAGTAACGCCGCCTGTATTTGTAACGGTAAATGTTTTATCAGTAGAGGTCCCGATTGTTTTAATACCGAAATCATAAGTAGGACCATCAGTAATCGCTAGTGTCCCTTGCGGAGCGCCCAATCCGTCAATATTCATCGAAGACGCGACGACACCAACACCATTGCTATAGTTAAGTGTCATGGTATCCGAAAAAGATCCGGTCACTGTTGGTTGAAATCTGAAAACAATTGTACAAGTTGCTGATGGTGCAAGCGTCGAGGAACAAGTTCCACCAAGACCCGGATAAACTCCGCCCGCAAAAGAAAATGGAAGAGTTAGCGCTGAAGCACTTACTGTGTTCGCAGGTAGTTGTCCTGTATTAGTAATTGTAACTGTTTGATTAACAGTTGCGCCATTTGCATGAATACCAAAACTATATGAAGTACCTAATGAGTAGACTAAATTCGCAGGAGTTAGCGCCGTACCTTGAACGCCTTGAGCTAAGGTAGCCGCCGCAACTCCGTTATTATAAAAAACGTCAATTGAATCAGACGTGAATCCTGGAACTGTCGGAGCATAAGTCACAACAATCGAACAAGTGGCAGATATAGCTAATGTTGCCGCACAATCTCCGCCGGTTCCTGGATAAGCTCCACCTTTAAAATAATATGGAGGAGCCAAGCCTGCACCTATTATACCAGTCGCAATATATCCGCCAACGTTTGTGATCGTAAACGCTTGATCTGTACTTGTACCGATAGCTTTAGGCCCGAAATCAAAAAGTGGAGCATTTGTGATATCTAAAAGTGCAGGGATGACTGCATCACCAGTCACATCACGACTAACTGTTTGAACAGCTAAACCATCGAAATAAGTTAGAGCCATCGTTCTGGTTTGTGGACCCGTTGCAAGCGGTTTGAAATCAAGAACGATTGTACAACTGCTAGCTCCAGATAAAGTCGCAGAACAAGTTCCACCTGTGCCAGGATATAATCCGCCTGCATATTCAAACGGTAAGGTAATCGCAGACGCTAAAATATTTCTTGCGTCCGCTTCGCCTAAATTTTGTAAAACAAACGTGTGTGGATTTACCGAACCAACACCAACTAATCCGTAATCGTAAAGTGGCCCATCGGAAAGCGAGAGTAGTGCCGGTGTCGACCCTTTTCCAATAATTCGCAATTCGTTACTGTGCGGCGTTGCGCCGAGCGATAGAACCGTCAGCGTATCGCCATCGGGTCCTAAAGCTGTTGGTCGATATTCTAAAACAAGTTGGCAATAATCCAGCATAGGAAGTACGCCGTTCGTTGTACATGTTCCGCCAGTGCCTGGAAAGACTCCGCCTTTGTAGCTAAATGGTGCAGACAATGCCGAGTATTGAATGACGGATGCGCCGACTGTTCCCGTGTTGATAACATAAATTGTAGCTTCAGCTACACCAGATACCGCGACATTTCTGAAGTCGTACTGACTAATCGGTCCTGTCGGAGAGTTCGACAGAGAAAAAATAATATTTGAATCCTCGGTAATAGCTAAGGGCTCGTTAACACTAGCGGTACATGCTGTTACTAAAAGCGAGAATAAAATTAAAAAAGATTTAAAAAAATTTCTTGGAAAAATAAAAAGATTTATCGAACGCGATTTATGCGCCAAATAATTATTTGAGAATATAATTAAATCTTCAATTTTTCTAAACACTTAAGTTAACGTACCTCTGCTTATAGTGTAGTTAATTTATCGGTAGAAGTTGTAGATCCAGTTAGGATTATTTCGACCATTGCCTAGAAAAGGGCTAGCAGTGTGCCTTTCCGAGACTAAGGTGTCTTTTTTCAAGACTCGACGATTTACTTGTTTTTTATCTTATTTTTTATTTGTCTCAGTTTAAGTCAAAACTGATTAGAAAAAGATCATCACACCAAGGCTAGTCTGCTCGACTGTGGTCGTGTTCTTCGCTGGAGATTTGTAGTACGTATTTGAATTTTCGCCGTAAACACCCCAATTGTCGAAGTAGGAGTTACCTTCCATTTTATAACCAATTCCAATTGTAACTTCTCTGTTGGCTTTTTCAAAACTCAGATCATTACCAACTGGTGCGTACTTTAAATGTGCCCACATGAAATCAGTTTCATAAAGCAGTTTAAATTGCAAACCAACTAGTGAATTTACTCCGTACTCTCTTGTTACGTTGAGGGTTGTAAAATAGTATCCACCAATTCCAATTTGAAGAGGAGAATTTCCAACCATAAGCGGCGTGGAAAACTGAAAGCTCTGTTCTGCCTTTAGCAAAATCGGCTGCTTAGATGTTTCTGAAGATGTTGCAGGAAGAGTTGCTTTAACAGAACCCTTCATCACGAGATCCAAAAATATCGGTACGGATGCAAAACCTTGGATGCCTGGCCCCGTAACTTTGATCGACTTATCTAAAAAGCTTTGTTTTAAGTCTACAAAATTGTAATCAAATGCAAAATCCCAAGCGACACGCACATCCCATATGCTTGCTAGTGCACGAGCTTTTCCTTCTGTCATATCTTTAGTAAAACGATTTAACTTATCTGGAATTGCAATGTTACTTTTAAAAACTGTGTAGCCTTTTTCTTTCGGCGGAGTTTTTATTGAAGCTGGTTTTCTTTTCGCAATGACAGGCATGATCTCAATTTTTCTTCTTAATCTGCTTGAATCTACCCAGCCTGTGCCACGCTTTATTTCGCCAATCGAAGTCGTATACTCATAGTTCACATTGTAATAAAGATTCGTTCTGGATTGTGACGATTCTTTGTCATTAAAAATTAAGCGCGTTCCCACCAATTGAACTGCCGCTGTTTTATCAAGCCAACCAATTGCAAAGTCTTTATTCGAAACGCAATCTTTTTTAGGCAAACAACGAACTGGCTTTGTGTATACAGTTACAATCGGTCGCTCTGCAGTTGTCATTGGAATCATTTTAACTGGCATTGCGTGAGGATTCAATGTGACTGCAGTTACAGCCTCATCGAAAAGATATGCTGTTGTTTCTAAAAGTTTGTTTGGATCAGCTTCTTCAGTAGGCGAAAGCTTTATAGGTTTAAAAGCGCCTAAGCCTTTTCGATCAACTTCAAGTTTATCAACAAAGCCTGAAAGATCGTCTTCAACCATAATGATCTGGCCAGGAAAAAGCGAAGTTAATATTGAACCATTCACTAATTCATTTCTTAAAATATTTAGTTTTTTATCAGCCTTAACTTCTAAGAAGTAAGTATATTTCGAAGGGTCTGCAGGTTTTCCAAGGTGGCTTACTAAAGATTCAATCGTGTAAGGTTCTTCTTTTTCTTCTTCAGGTTTTTCTTGAACTACAGGCGCAGCAGTTTCGACAGCATCTGGTATGCCTCTTAGCTCTTCCATCAAAACTTTGGTTGCATCGATAGTTCCAGTCACTTCAGTCTGCGCGAACAGAATCTGAGAGCAAAAAACTATTAAAATGCACGTCAACCGACCGATCACCATTTTGCTTTTTTTCTTTCCAAACGATTAAAATTTTTCAACATTCGTTTGTTAACCTATTGCTTCTGTATCGTTACAAAACATTAATTACTGAAGGTTGTTACAGACTTAGGTGAAGTCCAGATTATCAAGATCCCAAAAAAACAGACCGCCTACTATGTTTCATAACCCAGACCTAAGTCGGCCAAGTCCAGTCAAATAAATAAATTTTTAGTTTCAAAACGAAGTCTAGTTTTACTCAAGCGCGTCTCAGGTTGAGCCGATGAGTAACCTAAGTCCTGTTTCGACAGGTCTTAAATTAGGGAAACGGATTTCCCAGAAGGTGACTACTCTATGGATGGCTTACGCCCTTTAGTTTATCTCTGCACATTGTCATTATTGCTCTCGGCGTGCTCTAAGCAGGCTGGAAAAGTAAGTGAAGTCACTTCAAGCTTTGACGCTGTTAAATGTCGAACCTCTTCTGCGATCGAAACTGAGTTCATCGTTCAGTGGGAAGATGGAACTTTCTCTGTGGAAAAAGGTGTGGATCCAGAGACTTTCCGAAATGAATTCGTTGCTCCACAAGTTGATCAAATTAAGCATGTTCAGATAAATCAAAAGTTACAAATGGAGCAGCCCGTTTTCGAGGCAGCGAGTGAACTCCCGGGACAGCCTGCAGATAATTGGGGACAAACTCTAGTTAACGCTAACGCCGTTTGGTCTCAGGGGTTCAAAGGACAAAATATAAAAGTCGCTGTTATCGATTCCGTTGTTGATGTAAATCATCCGCAATTAAAGACAAGAATTGCAGTCAACTTTGGCGAAATTCCAAACAATAGTAAAGACGATGATCAAAATGGGGTTGTTGACGACTATTTTGGTGCAACATTTTTTTCAGCAGCTGCTTCAACACAAACAAATGATCATGGAAGTCACGTTGCGGGAATTATAGCAGCTGATCCAACCCAAGGCACAATGTCTGGAGTTGCTCCGCAAGCTCAAATTATTCCAGCTTCTTTTCTAGATGGTTCTGGAAGTGGAACATTGGGTGACGCCGTTTTAGCAGTACAATACGCAGCTTCGCGCGGAGCTAAAATCGTAAATGCAAGCTGGGGCGGAACGGGTTGCTCCGATTCTTTAGGCAATGCGTTTACTGAAATTACGAAAAAAGGAATTTTGCTGGTCGTAGCTGCTGGTAATAGCGGGGCCGATATTGACGTCACTTCTTTTTATCCTGCAATTTACAATTTAGCGGGTCAAATTACGGTTTCAGCTTCTGATTTTAATGACTGGGTTCCGGCTTGGTCGAACACTGGATTTCGAAATGCTCACTTAACAGCACCCGGAGTTGATATTTTAAGCACTGGTTTTGGTGGCAACTATGTGACGATGGATGGAACAAGTATGGCAGCTCCATTTGTGGCGGGTGCCGCTGCCGTTCTTTGGAGTGCGAAACCAAATGCTTCGAACTTGCAGATCCGCGAGGCCATATTGCGCGGAGTCGATGTTGTTGCAGGCAAAAATTCAAAGACCCTAACCAGAGGTCGATTGAACTTACAAAAGTCCCTTGATGAGTTGCGGCGCTTAGTTCCGTAAAACTCTTCGATTATACGCCGCAACATGTGATAGCTTTCCTCTTTGTGTTTTGATTAGCAAAGCGCCCGAACTGGGTAAGCAAGAGGACATCACATTATGCGGACTTATATTGCGGATTTAAAAAATCACGTCGGAGAAACTGTCGAGCTCAAAGGTTGGGCTTAT
>JANPPO010000448.1:0-6035 GCA_031428555.1 Bdellovibrionales bacterium
CCTGCGATCATCACGTCAGTTGCGCGCTTGATACCGTCAGCTAAAGATTCGCGGCAACCATAAAGATTGTCGAATTTAGTTTTTGTCACAGAGTCATTGATATTGATTGCTGGAACTTTTAATTTTTTGAATTCTAAAAGCTTTGTTAAGTTATGAACACCAGTCGTTGTCTCTTCAGAGATTCCGATAATCTTTTTCATTTCTTTTGCGAAACGTGGCTCGTGCATCATGTTTGTTAAGTCGCTGCCATCGTCTAAGATCAAATTGAAGCCGTCTGCTCCCCAACCCGTGATCGTTTGTTCGATACACCAGTTGAATTCTTCATCAGTTTCGCCTTTCCAAGCGAAAACCGGAATTCCAGCTGCTGCAACTGCAACGGCTGCGTGATCTTGAGTTGAAAAAATATTGCAAGAAGACCAACGAACTTTAGCACCTAAGTGAGTTAAAGTTTCGATGAGCACTGCAGTTTGAATTGTCATGTGAAGGCAACCAGAAATACGAGCACCCTTTAAAGGCTGCTGCTTGCCGAATTCTTTTCTTAATGACATCAAGCCTGGCATTTCTTTTTCAGCAATCTTGATTTCTTCACGTCCCCATTTTGCTAATTTATTGAAAACGTCTGGATTTTCCATGGCTTCTTTGCAAACACGGTAGTCTTGTTTGCTAAAATTAAGAGGTTTATCTTTTGAAGTCTTTTTTGCCATATCGACCTTCCCATCTTTGGGCCCGTTTTTGTTCCCGTTTTTGTTTTTTGAATTAAGAACGACTGTTTGAGTGGCCATAATATCCTTTTTGAAGCACGCCAAGTTTGAAGAGTCGCGCGCTTCGGTTTTTTAATTGAATTTGTAAATTACTTGAAAATCCCACAAATGACAATGGGAGTTCAGTTAGTCTTTCATCAATTATTTGAAAAGTGATTTAAGTTTTACTTAACGACGATGCAAAGTGAAGCATCTAAGCCTCACTCTTATTTATACGCGATTTAAGCGAGGGTTAGAATCTCGTAGCCCTTATCGGTGATCAGAACCGTATGTTCGTATTGAGCCGAAAGCTTTCCGTCTAAAGTCTTATAAGCTTTGATGCTGGTCCCCGGAAGATCGATCTCGATAAACTCTTCAGTCCCTTGATTGATCATGGGCTCAACAGTGATGCAGGTAAAAGGAACGAGCTTTTCGCCTTTACCCTTTTTACCGAATGAAGGAACGAATGGATCAGTATGAAAAATTCTTCCAATCCCGTGGCCACCGATTTCTTTAACAGTCGAATAGCCCTGGCGAGTTGAATACTTATTAATCTCAAAACCGATATCGCCGGTGAAACCCTTTGGAGTAATCGCCTGAATTCCAACCATACGCGCTTCATCAGCCGATTTACAAATGCGGTCAGCCTCAGGCGAAACTTTGCCGATTCGGTACATGCGCGACGTATCGCCGAAAAAACCTTCGTACTTCGCTGTCACATCCACGTTGATAATATCGCCGTCTTTTAGAACCGTGTTGTCAGGAAGACCGTGGCAGATCATGTCATTTACAGAGGTGCAAGTGTACTTCGGATAGCCGTGATAATTTAAGCAAGCCGAGATCGCACTTTGCGAAAGCATGTAGTCATTTGCTAATTCATCGATCTCGTTTGTTGAGATCCCTGCTTTTACATATTTCTCTAAATAGACAAGAGTTTGAGCGGCAATCTGACAAGCTTTTGTCATCAGTTTGATTTCATCGAGATTAAGCGGTTTATTGGTCGGACGAGTTTTCAACATGGGCCTAGTATACCATGCAGCGCTGCCCGCTTCAACCCGTAGCATTGGGGTCATCAGACCTAAGAAACCCTTACAAACGAATTTAAAGCGTTTTAACGACCCTTCAAAGAGAAAGCCAGAGGTTGGCTATGCGATTAGCAATTATGTGAAGCCTAAATGACTGTTGGTTTTACTTGAAGCCGCACTTCCAAAAATAAAAAACCCCCAAAGTTTATGACCTTGAGGGTTTTTTAGTGGTTTTTAAGTCTTAATATTACTTAAGGTGCTTAGAAACTAGCTTAGTCATTTCGAACATGTTTACAGTCGCTTTACCGAAAAGTGGCTTTAACTTGTCGTCAGCGTTGATGTTTCTTCTGTTCTTAGAATCTTGAAGATTGTTCTTCTTGATGTAAGCCCAAAGTTTTTTAACAACTTCAGTGCGTGGCAATGGAGCAGCGCCAACTACAGCAGCAAGAGTAGCTGAAGGAGTAAGTGGCTTCATGAATGCAGGGTTAGCTTTACGCTTACCAGCAGCTTTTTTAGGAGCAGCTTTCTTAGTTGCAGTCTTAGCAACCTTAGCAACTTTTTTAGTTGTCGTCTTTTTAGCCGCAGTTTTCTTTGTAGCTTTTTTCTTAGCCATTGTACGTTTCCTCCGTTAAGGGGTTGTTTGTTTGTCTGTACACTTCAAGAGTGTAATGAGTTCCAGCCGTTTGTCCAAAGAAAAATGCAGCCATTTCAACTTTTTTTTTCGAGGTGAGAAACCCCGATCTCCCTCTAGAATCGTGCCATTCAAAACTGTCAGCTGTTTGACGGCAGTTTTTTTCGCCCTCGAAGATTGACTCAAAAGAACCGATTTCCCCTCTGAAATTACTCTGAATACACACTGAGGGCCAGTCAAAAAACCCTTGATTTCCCTCGAGAAAATCAAAAAAAGCCTATTTCCCAGACTCTTGAAATTTTAAATCTACTCCGACATATATATATGACTGAAAAAAGCTTCCTCGAAATCCTCTCTGAAAAAATCGAAAATCGAGTAAGAAACGACTTTTCTCGTGAGCAGATGCCACTGAATCAACAGTCTAAGAATAAGACAGCGAATGAAAAAAGCACTCAAAATGTGGATAACTCTAGAGGGGAAACTCAAGAATCGACCCTAAACGACACTGTATATAACCAGTGGATGAATCAAATTCCCCTTGAGAAAATACACTTTTCTACCCCAAAACAGCAGGTGTTTGGCCGTATTTACCCGATTAATACTCCTCGACCAAAGCCGCTAAAAGAATCACAACAAGAGTCATTGCCGCCACGGCAAAAGCACATGTTAAATGAAAAACAAATGCAGGCCGTTGTTTATTTTTGGGGACATCAAATCAAATTATCAGAGGATTTTACCTCTCAAGAGCTTAAAAAAGCCTTCAGATCTCTGGCATTACGCCTTCATCCAGATCGCAGCTTAAATGATGCCGGCCATGCGACGCTTGAAAAAACAAAGGCCTTCATCGAGATGAAGGCCCATTATCAGTGTCTCTTGTCAGTTTTTAAAACCAAGAGCTAAATCAAAAAAATTAAATTAAGCTTCGATCATGCGGAAACGCGGACGCTTGGGAGTCGCCTCATCGCCCAGTCTTTTCTTACGGTCTTCCTCGTACTCTGTCCAGGAACCTGGATAGAAGAAAACTTTCGAATCACCCTCGAATGCCAATGTATGAGTGCACACACGGTCTAAGAACCAACGATCATGGGAAATGATAACCGCATTACCGCCGAATTCTAAGAGAGCCTCTTCGAGCGCTCGCATCGTGTTAACATCCAGATCATTCGTTGGCTCATCTAATAGAAGAAGGTTCGCACCCTGCTTCAAGATTTTCGCTAAATTCACACGGTTTCTTTCACCGCCTGATAATGTTCCCACTTTTTTCTGCTGAGAGTCCCCCGCAAAATTAAACCAAGAACAATATTGTCGAGCGTTAATTTCACGCTGACCCAGCTTAATCACATCTTGCCCACCCGAGAGCTCTTCAAAGACGCTCTTGTTCGGATCTAATGTTTCACGGCTTTGATCGACGTAAGCGATCTTCACTGTTTCACCGACCTTAAAAGTTCCGCTGTCCGGCGTTTCTTTTCCAGTGATCATTTTGAAAAGCGTTGTCTTACCAACACCATTTGGTCCAACAACCCCAACGATAGAACCCTTTGGAAGGCTGAAATTTACTTTGTCTAAAAGCATTTTAGAACCGAAAGCTTTTGAAACATCATGAGCTTCAACGACGATATCACCCAACCTAGGGCCTGCAGGAATATAAATCGTCAGATCTTGAAGTCGTTCTGCAGTTGGTTCTTTGAGTAAGTTTTCATAAGCAGAAATACGAGCTTTTGATTTCGCCTGACGAGCTTTCGCACCCTGACGAATCCAATCAAGTTCTTTTTGTAAGCTGTTTGTTCGCTTCTGCGTTGTCTTTTCTTCTTGAGCCGTACGTTTATCTTTTTGTTCTAACCAAGAAGTGTAATTCCCTTTCCAAGGAATTCCTTCGCCACGATCAAGTTCTAAAATCCAGCCCGCAACGTTATCCAAGAAATAACGATCATGCGTAACCGCAATAACAGTCCCTGGGAATTTCGCTAAGTATTGTTCTAGCCATGCGACACTTTCTGCATCCAAGTGATTCGTTGGCTCGTCGAGCAACAAAATGTCAGGGTTGCTCATGATGAGTCGGGCTAAAGCCACGCGGCGTTTTTCACCACCTGAAAGATTCGCAACTGGAGTATCTGCATCTGGACATCTTAAGGCATCAATGACCATCTCGATTTTCTGATCAACTTCCCAACCACCCAACGCTTCTAATTTTTCTTGGATCTCGCCTTGTTTTTCGATGAGCTTATTCATTTCATCCGGATCAAGATCAGGATCATTAAATTTTTCCGAGATCGCATTGAAGTCTTTCATCAGTTTTGGCAATTCGCCCATCTGAGAAAAAATATTGTCTCGAACACTGAGAGTATTATCGAGTTGAGGTTCCTGTTCTAAGTAACCGACTTTCATTGTTTTTGAAGGGAAAGCTTCGCCGATAAAATCTTTATCGACCCCTGCCATGATTTTGAGCAAGGTTGATTTACCCGAACCATTCAATCCCAAAACGCCGATCTTTGCTCCGTAAAAATAAGACAGATAAATATTTTTCAATACATAACGTTGAGGTGGAAATACTTTTGAAACACCCTTCATGGTGTAGATAATTTCTTGCGACATGATCACTCCTGGCTTGGCAGATTTAAGAACGAAAGATCTTGTATATCAAACTGATTGTTAAATTGAAAGATTCTTTAGGGGTTGTCAAATTCGAAAGCTTGAGTTCAAATTGAACCTATGGACGACAAGCTTAACAAAATTGATGAAACACCAGTAGAAAAAAAGCTCGCGAAACCTTCAAGCGATGTACCGACAAAGTCAGCTGGCAAAGCACCAGGCAAATTACAAGCAAAGATCCCACGTGCAGGGCAGAAAGAGCGTTGGAAATCCCTTCACTCTCACCTGGATCAAGCCTTAAATCAATTCAATGATATTACAGAAGCATTACCGGCAGAATTATCACCGGATAAAAAACGCCTTCAAGAAGTGAAGCAGCTTCTCACTCAGCTCAAAGTAAAGTTAGAAGAATTCTAACTTTACCCGAGTCAAAGCTAAATTCTAAACCTGCTTTAAAAGTTCTGACTTTTTGCTTTGAAACTCTTCTTCAGTTAGAGCGCCGCCCTTGTAGAGCTCGTACAGCTTTTCAATTGCGCTGACTGCACCTGTCGATTGACCCGGAGCTGCCGTCGCCGCATCAACACCAGCTGAACGAGTTGTGTGATTCGTCACATCCGTTGAATAAGTGGCATTCACAGTCGTTTGAGTTGGATTTGTGTCATCGATTCTTAAGACATAGCGAACTTGCTTCATCCATGCCTGAACCCAGTCCGGAGCGGTTAAAAACTGATCTTTGATAACAACAGACTCAGCTATGATGTCATGCAATGTCTGGCGTTTTTCTGTGAAAGGCTGAATGAGGTAACCGATAAAAAGAAGCGCCATCGATACATACTTTAAAAACATTCGCGCCAAAGCTCTTGGGAAAGTAAGGGATTCGCCGTTTTCTCTTAGGATCTTGAGACCCATGATATATTTTCCAGGGGTTGCTTGAATCGTTGAACTCTCGAAAATGGGATAATAAAAAATAGCTAAGAGAAGACTTCCTGCATAGGGAATCGCCACGTTGAGCGCATACATAGGAAGAATCAGGATTAAGCTATCGATTAA
>JANPPO010000449.1:0-3476 GCA_031428555.1 Bdellovibrionales bacterium
GTCCATTCTTCTAAAACCTCGGGCCTTGCTTCGAAAACTAATTCGTCATGTACCTGAAGTAAAAGTGGAACCGGACATTCTTTATCTAATTGAATCATAGCTTTCTTAACTAAGTCCGCCGCGGTTCCCTGAATGGGAGCATTGATTGCGGCACGCTCTCCGAATTTTTTCATCATCGCGTTTTTACCTTTGAGTTCATCAAGGTATCTACGACGCCCGAATAAAGTTTCAACGTAACCTTTTTCGTAAGCCGATTTAATTGTTTCTTCGATATAAGTTTTGATACCTTTGAACCGATTAAAATATCGATCGATGATATCCTTGGCTTCTCCCCGAGGAATTCCCAAAGTATCCGCTAAACCGAAAGCTCCCTGACCGTATGCGATTCCAAAATTAACAGCTTTTGCTTTTCTTCTTTGATCTGAAGTCACTTCTTTTAAGCCAACGCCAAAAACTTCTGCAGCGGTTGCTGTGTGGATATCAAGGTCATCTTTGAAAGCTCGAGTTAAAGCAGGATCTTCAGAGATATGAGCCAAGATTCGAAGTTCGATTTGTGAGTAATCGACATTGAGAAGTTTTAAGCCTTTTTCCGCAATGAAAGCTTCTCTAACTCGAGCTCCGCGTTCGGTTCGTACTGGAATATTTTGTAAGTTAGGTTGAGTCGAAGAAAGTCTTCCCGTCGTCGTCAGAGCTTGGTTGAAATGCGTGTGAACTCTGTGATCATCGGGGCCAGCTAGTTCTGGCAATGCATCGACATAGGTCGATTTCAATTTGCTGAGTTCCCGAAATTCTAGAATTCGTTTTGCAATTGGATGATCAAGTTCCTGTAAAACTTCGTTGTCAGTTGAATAGCCTGTTTTAGTTTTTTTTGCTGAAGGAAGTTTTAACTTTTCAAACAATATAACGGCAAGTTGCTTAGGGCTTGCCACATTAAAGGTTTCGCCAGCGAGGCGAATAATTTCAGCTTCTTCTTTTTCGATATCTTTGCCTAATTCTTCACTGAAACTTTTAAGAAATTTGACATCGATTTTGATTCCTCTGTTTTCCATTCGAAGTAGAATGGGTGCAAGTGGCAGATCTAAATCTTCGTAAACTTTTTCGTTCTCTGATTCTGTGATCTTGGCTTCCAGAATCTTTTTCAATTGCAAAAGGGCATTCAGAAAATCTTCAGGGCCCGCGAGTTCTGGTAACTGCTCGTTACAATGTAATTTATAAACTTTGTAAAAATCTGAGCAATCCCCTGCCCTAACTACGTAAGCGGCTAGCATCGCATCCCATAGGATTTCAGGATTGTAGCCTTTGTAATCGCGCCAAAATGTTTTGAGGTCAAAACCTAACCATTTAATTCTTAGTTTTTCCAGTTCTGCTTGAACTTCGGTTAAATCACCTTCAACTCGCCAGATAGTTTTCTCATTTGAATAGAAGACTCCCTGAGGTTGCGACCAAGCCCACAACTGCTGCAATGATTTAATCTCTTTTAAAAATTCTTTTGAAGAAACAGTTTTCACAACGGATGGATCATCCGGCGTCACAGGTTTCGGCGGAGGAGTCTCGACAGGCTCAGTTTTAGAATCTGCCGACTTATTTCCTGATTTGTCTTCAGTTGCAGAAGTTGCGGTTGTAGACGAATCATCTCCTAAGAGATTTTTCTCGAAAGTTTTGAAATTTAAATCTTGTAAGAAAGCGCGAAGCTCATCTTTTTTCATACTTTTAAGGCGATAAGTTTCTAAATTATCGTCAACTGGTGCATGCTGATCAATACACACCAGTTTTTGAGATAGAAAAGCCATCTCTTGAGACTTTCGCAATTTCTCTTGGGCGCCGGCCGGTTTTATTTCATCAAGGTGTTTATAAATATTTTCTAGGGTCTTATACTCGCTTAAAAGTTTTTGTGCACCCTTTGGACCCAATCCATCAACACCTGGAATATTATCTGAACTATCTCCAACGATCGCTAAGTAATCACAAAATTGAGTTGCGTGAACGCCCCACTTTTCTAGAACTCCGCTTTCATCAAGTCGGGTTTCTTTCATTGTGTCGTACATGACGATTCCAGGTTTTATCAGTTGGGCAAAATCTTTATCCCCGCTGACGATAACGACTTCCATCTTTTTTTCCGAAGCAATTCGAGTAATCGTTCCAATCAAGTCATCGGCTTCATACCTCGCCACTTCGAGAGACGGCATACCAAGTAAGTCGATTAATTTTTTCATGTAAGGAAGTTGAGTCACAAGTTCTTCCGGCATTTCAGAGCGATTCGCTTTGTAGTCTTCAAATATTTCTTTTCGAAAAGATGGCTCTTTGCGATCGTAACAAACCACCATGTATTCGGGTCTCTCGGATTTGAAAAGCTTTACGAGCATTGAAAGAAGACCGTAGATCGCATTGACGGGAACCCCGCTAGGAGAAGTCAAAGGACGAACAGCATAGAAAGCTCTAAAAAACAGAGAGCTGATATCGACTAAATATATCTTTTTCATGAAGTCGGAGACTATTAGTTTTCGCGGACTTTGTTAAGCTCCACTTGGCCTAAGTGCTCTTGGTCACAGAAAGTTTCTGCTGCGGGCATACATTGAATCTCGTCACCGCAAAGATCTGCTTGATGGGCGATCATTTCTAACTTGTGAACTAATTCTGCTGCAGCACTCTCTAAACCCATTTCAAGTAACTCAACTAACTTTGGATTACATTCAAGACGGCGCGCGAGATCACCTTGAGTCCAACCCAAGCGTAATCGAAGAATTCGAATCTGTTGTTGCTTCCAATGATGCTTTAATTCTGACATTTCAAGCCTCTTAATTAATACAATCTCAAGACATTCTTATTTGGTGGCCTTTTGATTGTAACTTATTGAATTACCGATCTTTTTGCCATCTCTTTAGAGTACACATTCTAGTGATTTCTATTAAAATGGCAAGTGTCCTCTTTGTTGACGGGCAAAATTAACACTGGGTGCTACTGATTGGGAAATACGAAGATTAGGTCGTTTTCGCCCACGAGATCCATTCTATCCAGGGCCTGCTTCTCGATATAAAGAGGATCTGAAGCCTGACTGAGCTTCAGACCTAAGTCCTTAATGGCGTGCTCAGCTTTAAGCATTTCAGAGTTGTAACGATCCATATCGCGGTAGAGACCCCATAATCTCAAGGGGACCCCGTTTAGGGATAAAGTAAGTAGGAAAAAGGCAAAGCAGAAACTTAAGATTTTGCCTGGGCTATTGAGAGACTCGCGGACACCCATCGCAGTTTTTTTAATGATCTTCATATCTAGCTATATTACGAAATTTTCAGCTCTCGCGAAAGGCTGTCTAGACTTAAGAGATCGAGAAAAGGTGACAGTCCACTTTTTTTTATTTTTAGAATGCGCCTTTGTCCCAGTAGTGGCCTAGGCCGCCTAGTTCTTCTTCGATTCTTAATAGCTGATTATATTTTGCTGTGCGATCTGTTCGGCACAAGCTGCCCGTTTTGATTTGCTGG
>JANPPO010000450.1:0-6686 GCA_031428555.1 Bdellovibrionales bacterium
TCGAGTTCTTTCTGAAGCCTTGCTAGTGTGACACGGGCTGGAATAATAAATTTATCTTTCGTCTTTTTTATTTCCCACAAGTCTGAAATATTTTGCAAAGACATCACAGTTTGATAAGTAGCTTTGCCCTTATTGATCCAAACCCCAACATCTGTTGCGCCCGCAACGACTCTTAAATCGGGAAATTGATCCTTCAATTTTAAAGCTTCTGCCAAAGTTGTTGGCAGAAACATTTTGATTTCAGAAGTTATAATTTGGGCAGGAATCTTCACAACATTTTTTAATTCTCTGATCTGCTCGGATTGCGAATATCTTTTCTGCAAAGTTTCGGTTTTTTTTAAATCGACTGCAACAGCTGCATTCACAATCGGGGCATAACCCGTACACCGGCAAAGATTTCCGGTTAAATAATTTTGTGCTCGTTTAGGGGTGATTTCTTTTTTTTCTAAAATCGAATTTTCAACAAGTGAAGCCATTGCGCAAACAAAACCAGGCGTACAAAAGCCGCATTGAGAACCAAAATGTTCCACCATCGCTGTTTGAACTGGATGAAGCTCGTCTTGCACTTTAAGGCCTTCGATAGTCACAACATGACAGCCATCTAAAGAAAGAACTGGCATAATACAGGAATTAACGGATTTAAATTTCAAAAGCTGTCCGTCAAGCTCGTGAACAGACGCAAGCAAGACAGTGCAAGCACCGCAATCGCCCTCTGCGCAAACAACTTTTGTGCCGGTCAGACTTTTTTCATAGCGCAGATAATCTGATAGAGTCATAAAGCACTGCTCATTCGAAATTTCGATTCTTCGACTATTCAAATAAAAGACAAGGCTCGAGCGAGTTTCCATCTAAAAAGAGGATTTCATGGAAATGAGGTGTCCGGTATTAAAAGTCTGATTTTCGCAGTGCTTCCACAAAAGAATCTGGTCTCGCACTGTGAATGTTTATATCCTCATATTCTCTTAAAAACCTGTTTACAGAAGGACAATCAGTTCATGAGTCAGGAAGTTTACGATTGGATTTTACTCGTCACCCGCTGGCTTCACATCACCACTGCGGTCGCGTGGATTGGAACTTCTATTTTCTTTATGTGGCTTGATCGAACAATCGCTAAAGGTGGCGAGCTTTGGATGGTTCACGGCGGCGGTTTTTATCAAGTCAAAAAAATGCTCATGGGTACTGTCAAAGTTCCCGAAGAACTTCATTGGTTTAAATGGGAAGCCTACTGGACCTGGATCAGCGGCCTTCTTTTAGTCATCTTAGTTTTTTATACAGGGAATGGTTCAGCTTTACTTGATTCCTCTGTTTCAGCTTTTACTTTCGCTGAAGCAATTTATTTAAGTGTTATCGTCATTGTTGTATCCTGGTTTTTTTATGATTTCTTATGGGAAAGTAATCTTACAAAAAAGAAACCGATCATTGGTCACATCTTAACGTTAGCCTGGCTGGGCGCCATGTCTTATCTCCTTTGCCACACCATGAGCGGACGCGCAGCTTTCCTCCATATTGGAGCGATGCTTGGAACTTGGATGACGGCCAACGTTTCATTAAGAATTATTCCGCGCCAGGTAAAAATGGTCGCGGCCGCCAAACGCGGTGAAGCTGTAAATCAAGAATGGGCCAAGAACGCGAAGAATAGATCGACTCACAATACTTACTTCACCATTCCCGTCATTTTTCTGATGATGAGTAATCATTTTCCCGCAACTTATGGGAATAATCTTAATTGGCTTATTTTGCTTTTGATGTGTGCTGGTGGCGCCGCTATCAGAGAATTCTTCATCTCCAGAATCGATCACGCGAAACGGGCCAAAATCTTTTTAGGCGCCGGCTTAGTTTTTATTTTAACTGCCGCTTACCTAACGAAAGAACCATCATCAGTAGCATCGACCGATTCATCTCACGTTCACCAAGCGCCAAAATCTGATGAGCTGGCCCCCATTGATTATGCAAGTCGTGGTCACGTTAAAGGTGTCGTGAAGTTTGAAGGAACAGTTCCGCCCTTAGAAAAACTAGGACTTCCCCCGGGTTGCACGAAAAAGCGTGGCGATATTTATTCAAATGCAGTTTTGATAACGAATGGCGCAATTAAAGATGTGGCCTTAAGAATCACGAAAGGCCTAAGTTCAGGTAACCACGGCCCGGTTCCAACAAGAAGTATCAAGCTTGATCAAGTCGATTGCCAGTACGAACCCCGCACCATCGCAGTCCGTGCCGGTCAGCCGGTTGAGTTTATCAACAGCGATCCGATTTTTCATAACGTAAGGTCACTCGCGAAACTTAATGAAACTTTTAATGTAGCGATGCCACAAAAAGATGACCGAATCGTAAAAGCATTTCCCAATCCAGAGATTCTGCAAACCAAATGCAGCGTTCACCCTTGGATGAACGCAAATTTGGTCGTCGTTGAACATCCCTACTTTGACGTCACTAATTTTCTAGGAGAGTTCCTAATTCGGAATGTTCCAAGTGGAACTTATACCTTAGAAGCCTGGCATGAAGTTTTTGGTACGCTTACGCAAGAGATCACAATCGAAGAAGGCCAAACAAGCAACTTGGAATTTACTTTCAGAAAGTAGTTTTATGATCAGCACACATGTTCTTGATACAAGTCTTGGTAGTCCAGCAGAAGGCATTAAGGTAACGCTTCAAAAAAAGCAAAACTCTGCCTGGCAGGATGTTTCTACAAAAGTCACGAATGCTGATGGAAGAATTGCTTTTGATTGCGAAAGCTTGCCTGGAACCTACATGCTGACTTTTGAAATCGAATCTTACCTAAAGAAAAAATCAGCTGATTTCTTTTTTCTGCAAGCGCCGGTTGTTTTTAAGATTGAGAATGTGAATAGAAAATATCACGTTCCTCTTTTGCTTAACCCATTTGGTTATTCGACCTACAGAGGAAGCTAAAAACGTGATCAAATACTTCGAAGACTATATTTCGCCAAAACTTTTGAGCTACTTAAAAAAGCAATGGAAACCCGTTAGCGGAATTCCAGGCTTAACAGAAGTGGGCACTGGCGGCGGCTTGGAAAACGAAAAGTCTTTGAAGTTCCTGTGTGAACTCTATCGCGTTCTACGAAACGATCTCGAAAAGGTTTTAACCCAAAGGCAGATTGACCGCGAGTTCCTAGATTCTCGAACCAAAGCCAGTTATGAGCTCAACAAAACACTTCACACTGATTTTCTAAGCCCCGACTACCAGACAGTGTTGGGCCACGAAGATGGTAATGGCCGAATCGTCATAGGGCCGCAAAATAATCTTTATGCAAAGCCCGGCGGCGGAAAACCGATTGCACCCTTACCAGATTATTTAAAAGGTCATCACGTAACTTTATTTGGCCCACCCGATGATCCAAAGCTTTCAATCAATGCGATGAATGGCTTCCACCGAAAACTAAAAGATGAACCGGCAATTGTTGCTGAAGTTTTGAAAAATCCGACAAGCTTACCCAAATGGGGCGCAGACGATGAAGATTCCAAAACGCCGTTAAGAAGTGATCTGGTTTCTGCAGGTGTTAACTTAACCGGTTGTTTTGATGGCAGCATTCAGTTTACTGATTCAAAAAATCAAAAAACTTACAAATTAGAAAAAGAATTTCTATCTTTACCGATTAAACGCTTCCCGGGTCTTGCACTTCCAAGTTTATTTTTATTTTTAGATGAAGAACCTTTGCCACTTCATCTTTATGATTTTGCCCTTCACATTTTTCAGAACTGGCATAATCCAAAAGCCTTAGCTTTTTATGTTCCGAAATTAGAAAATGAAGAAGAAGCCAAATACATTCACTTGATGGTCAAGACCACTGAAAAAATGATTCAAGCTCTTCACCCTGAATATAAATTAGGAACTGTCAGACTTTTTATTGTTCTGGAAAATCCCCGCGCTATTTTTAGAGTGAATGAAATCATGGATGAACTTTACCCTTACTTTGCGGGGGCCTCGCTGGGGTGGCATGATTATTTGGCCTCGACTGCCCGATTATTTAAAGAAGATGGTAACTACCGAATCCCTGTAAAAGCAGATCCTAATATCGTGATTAAATATATTAAAGCCTCTCACAGTTTACTTTCGCAAGTGGTTGGAAAGCGCGGAGGCATCAAAATCGGTGGCATGTACGGAGTCTTGCCACAGGATAACGATTTAAAAAGTGATTCCTTTCAAATTACGATTAAAGGTTTTATCAAAGACGTCATCACGCAAATGAAAAGGGATTTATCAGGTTTTTGGGTCGCTCACCCGGACTTTGTTAGAATCGGTGTCGCCCTGACAGAGGCTTGGAAAAGTTATTCCGAAGGGAAAATAGAAAATCTCGAGAAACTGGTCACCTCTTTACTCGTTCCTAAATTTCACCAAGAGATTCTCGATTTCATCAAAGGGCCGGATTTAGCGGGCCTTGATGTTGACGACGTTCTTTATCCCCGCTCGCTTCTAGTTGCCGATATTAAAGAATCAAATTTTATTGCCAATAATCATCCTGATGAAATCAGGTATAACGTTTTCCAATCCCTTCAGTACTTAACTGATTGGCTCAGTGGTAACGGCTGCGTGGCTTTGCCAGCGCAAATCGACAATGTTCCCGTCAGAGTCATGGATGACCTCGCAACGGCTGAAAGATCGCGTTGGGAAGTTTGGCATGAACTTCACCATGGTCGATTTTCGATTGATGAATTTTTAAAAATTGCCCATGAGGAATACCTCTTCATCAGAAAAGACTTATCGGATTCAAAAAAGATAGTTCAGGTCAAATGGGACCAAAGAACCGAAAAATGGTATCCAATTGCTTTAAAATTAATGATTAAGCTTATGACTGATGACCGTCCGGTCGAGTTTGCTTCAGAACTCTTGCTGCCTTTTACGATCGAAACAATCCGGTCATCCCCTCATCCCTGGGATGAAGTCTTGAAAGTGGATGCTCAGAAATATTCTTTAAAAAGCTCTATTGCCAATTTCAACGAATACTTCTCAATCTGCGGTAGTTTGGAATTCGCTAAAACCTTAAGTGGTAATTTGACACTGGATGAAGTTCAGGCCGAAAAGTTGATTAAGTCTTTCACGCTTCAACAAGTGATCGAAGCCGCAGGCTTTCACGGGGATATCGGCGAAGATAAAAAAACTTTAGATGAGGTCGCCTCAAAAGAGCAGGCTCTCGTCTTAAATGAAGATCATAAAATCAAACAAGAACTTCGGGACAAAGGACAAGAATACTTAAAAAAGTTTGGTTTCAAATTTTTAATTTCAGCTAAAGGAAAAAATGGCCAAGAGCTTTTAGAAAGTCTTAAAAAAAGATCTCAGAATACTTTTGATCAAGAATATGAGAATGCTAAACTTGCTCTTTGGGAAATCAGTCAAAAACGATTTCAAAGTGAGCAAAAACATTCCTTTAAAAATAAATTGCAAGATTTGCTAAAAAAGCATCAAATCCTAAATGCTCAAATTTCTGTAACGACTTCCCAGGCAAGTCAGCCGCAGCTTTTATGCTTAGGGGAAAGAACGACAAAATCGATGAAGTTTCAAATTGCTTCATTAAGTAAAAGCATTGGAAGCGCCTTTGCACTTACCTTCTTCAACCATAAGGGCATTTCTTTAGACACTTCCGTAAATTCCCTTCTAGAAAAAACAATGTCGACTTTTAGACTTCAGGGAGAATTTGCAAATCAAGTGACGTTGACTCACCTGATGAACCATACGGCTCTAAATTTACATTACGTTAACGGCATACCGGCCCAAGACAAAATGCCAAATGTTCGAGAGCTACTAGAAGGAAACAAAGCTTATGGTTATGACACGATCAAAGTATTAGGTCAGCCTGGCAAAACTTTTAACTACTCAGGCGCAGGATTTCTAGTTTTAGAACATCTTATTGAAGCGATGGAAAATAAATCAATCCAAGAGTTAACTACGCCTTTTTTGAACTGTCTTGGCTTAGAAAACTTGAGCTTTGATCAAAGATCACTTCCTACCGAAAAAGTGTTCCCAGCTTTTGCAGCGGGTGCGGTTTCAACAGCAGATGATGTTTCACGATTTCTGCAAGCGATGACTCAAGGATTCCACGATCCAAAGTCTGATCAAGCTATTCAGCATGATTCGGCAATTCGAATGCTCTTCGCCCAAGACAAAGGAAGTTACGCGTTTATGAAGGCGCGGATGGGCTTAGGGGTTTTTGTCATTGAAGCCGGTTCCAATCGGTTTATGCTTCATCAAGGTGCTAACGATGGCTTTAGAAGTTTGATGCTTCATTGTTATCAAGGACCTGATATCGGAAAAGGCTTGGTTGCTCTTTGCAATGCCGATTTGAATGGCGTCTATTTCATAGCAGAGGCTGCCCAGGCGATTTTAGAAGAGCTTCAAATTTCTGGAATTGCTTACGAACTTTTTCAAAAAGATTTTAATTTTAAAAATATTCCATCAGAGCAAGTGGTCAATCTCGGCTACAAAGAACTTGTTTTAAATGCCTTTGAAAATGATCTGCCTGAAGAAATCTTAAAAAAAGGCCCCAAGGATCCACTTGAAGCTTTTAATCTGGCGGTTCACGGGAAAATTTTAGAAGTCAGTAATCAAGGTTTTGCCAGAGCAGAAAACTTACTCTCTTCCCACTTGCCGGTTTTTGATCCGGAACTTTATGGTCGGCAGGGTAAGATTATGGATAGTTGGGAATCTGTCAGACATAACCAAGAACCTGCGGACA
>JANPPO010000451.1:0-3632 GCA_031428555.1 Bdellovibrionales bacterium
ACTTGCGACTTCAACTGAAGTTCTGGCTTGATCAATCGCCGCCACAACCGTTTTTGTTAGATTGGGAATTTGTTTCGATACTTGGCTTTTTTGATTCGGTGACCAATTATAATTTTGCGAATTAAAAAATCCATGAAGATCACCGTGCAGTTTCGCCAATGGGATTTGTCTGACTTGTGGAAATAAAGTTTTTCCAAATTCTTCTGCATAAGACCAAATTAAATTGAACTCATTCGAGAATTGGGCCTGAATCCCTTTTTCGTTTTCAATGAATAGAATATTTTCGTCGTAGTTATTCATGGACGAGAGTGACCAGTTAGCAGAACCGCTTACAAGACGCTCTGATGCAAGACCTGCATCGAAGATTGCAAACTTATGGTGAACTTTTTGAGTCATACCTAAAAATCGAACGTCGATTCCCAAATTCTCTAAAGCTTGCATCTTTTTGAAATTTTCTTCTGGCGTCCCATAGCCTTCAAAAATCATTTGCAGCTGATAGCCGCTTTGTAATTTTTTTTGAAATGCTGGAGATTTTAGGTAATGAATCAGCGGGCTTTGGTCAGTCACGTCGATATTGTAAAGTACCAGTTGTGCTGAAGATTTCGATTCATGAAACACTTGGGCAATGGCCTGCAAAGTCGGATCATGCGGGTGAAATAAGACATTCACTGAAGCAAAAGCGTTTTGATTTAAAGTAGTCGCGAATAGGATTGAAAAGATAATTTGTTTTAACATAGGACTTTTCTACCTGATAGTGTCCATATGTATACAATACATTATACGCATGTTATCATGCCTTTTAGAGTTAATGACTTTGGAGTACTGGCCCTAGATTTTTTAATTTACTTTTCGAGTGCCGGATTCCTGTTTGTACTTGAAGCGGTTATGGGCACCACACAAGACTTGATAGTTGGACTCATCATCAACTCCCCCGGCCCATACGGGTTTTATGTGATCAACTTGAAGTTGAAACTGGGAATCACAACATCTTTTCGAAACAGGATCCTGGTACTGACATGAAGATTGCTTTTGAAGCATCCGACGCTTCATCGCTGCAGTTGAGTTTTTATCCGTGGGCTTAGTTCTTTTTTGAATTTCTTTTCGACAAAGACTTTCAATCACATCTTCAGTTTTGCCATTTTGAACATGCGACATTAGGTTTTTGGTCGTGATGAGTAAATCGTACTGTTCTTGAGTCAATTGAAGCGTCAGGCAGATCGATTTCTTTTGATTGAGCTCTAGCTTCAAGTGTTTCCCATCAAAGACATTCAGTTCTTGAGCTAAAATTTTTAAAGTTTCGTTCGTGTTTTTATTCTCAAGCTTTTTCAAGAGATCGAGTTTTGTCTCTCTATTTATAGGTTGCCCCTGCAGTTTCTGCTGGGATTTGAAAACTGTTTGAACTTTTGCCAATTGGGTGAGGTGGATTTTTCCAGTCTGAATTGATTCCTGAATTTCCGGGCATTCACGGAGTAAGCGCGCAGCTTGCATTCTTCGATAAGCAGAAGACTCATTATAGCCTAAAAATTTTGTCAGATAATCAAAGATTGAGGAGTAACCCATTTGTAAGTGGAGTTCTCTTTGTTCCACAAGACTAATGAGCTCTAGAATTTCTTGAGTTATTTTCCTCTCGGACTTCACTAAAAAACGAAGTCTTTCATGGAGCTCAGGATTAGAGTAATGTTTTTGATCTGCGAAAACCGTAGACTGATTTTTCTCATTACATAGGGCATTAGCTTGAAGGTTTTGAATATTGTCAGTTTGCATATTTTTCTCGCCCCGATCTTAAGTACGATTAACTTCAATGATTTAAATCAACATTAGCACGAGATTTAAATCATGATTTTTAAACGTTTTGCGAAATACATATTTTTGGATAACGATTAATTTTTGGAGGTGTGGTTGAGCATTAGACCTTAGTAGCGAAGCGAAACTAATGCTTGAGATCCCCTCTGGGCCCGAATTGGATTCATCCGCTATAGCCAACTTTAAGAAACAAAAAAGGCTGTCAACTAATTTTTACTAATTACTTATTTAGGTTAAATAATGACACAATGATTCTGCGCTACGCAGTTTTGATATTGGTTTTTTGAGAGAGTTTAGACACAAAATCAACTTTGAAGTTTGCAACCGCAATCTGAAGGTGAATTTAGTTGCTAGCTCTTTGCTTGCCTAAACGCTCGCCCGGAGCTTGCTATTGCTTAGCGCGGGCTTCGAGTTCTTGCCAGCGGGCGTAGAGTTTTTCGATTTCGCTTTCGAGCTCTTGAATGGCTTTCGATAATTTAAGCAACTGAGATGCATCCACTGCCACTTCTGGTGTTTCGATTTCTTTTTGCAAAGTTGTTAGCTGAGCTTCTTTTTCTGCAACGACTGCTTCAATGGTTTCATATTCTCTTTGCTCTTTGAAGCTGAGCTTTGGGCCTTTGCCTTTTGCTGGCGCTGCGGCTGGTGCAGCTTCAGCATTTTTATCACCTGTAGGCATTGGCGCTAATTTCACCGAAGCGGGATTTTTGTTCCAATCTTGCCACTGTAAGAACGAAGCAAAGCGAATGAGCTCTTTGTGTCCTGAAGCTTCTTCTGGGAAATAAAGAATATCATCGCAAACTTCATCTAAGAAAGTTCGATCGTGAGTTACAAGAAGAACTGCGCCGTCGTAATTAATCAGACTCTGTTTTAATACTTCAAGCGTTTCAAAATCCAAATCATTCGTTGGCTCGTCCAGAATCATCAGCTGAGCTTTTCGAGTCATGAGGATAGCGATTAGAAGCCTATTTTGTTCGCCGCCCGAAAGTTCTTTTACTTTTAAATCATGTTGATCGCGTCTGAATCTAAATCGGTCCAAATAACTTCGGCCGTAAATGGGGGTTCCCTGAACGTGGACGTAATCGCCTTCCGGACAGATATTATTTAACAATGTTGAATTAAAATCTAATAAGTTTCTTTGCTGTTCAAAGTAGGAAACATTCAGTTCTTCGTAGCTTTTTATTTTGCCAGCTAAAATAGCTTCCTGAGCCTCACCCATTAAAGCTTTGATCAAAGTACTTTTTCCGCTTCCGTTTCGCCCTAAAAGTCCAAGTCTGGTTTTTCCACTGACGATGAGATTGAGGTTTTTGAAGAATATGCGGTCTCCGCGACCAAGACTAAGATTATCCATCTCTAAAAGCTTTTGAGGCATATGATCATGGCTTTTAAGATTTAGGTTAATTTTCTTTTTTCGATTAAGCTCGTTTAAGTTATCTACTTCATCCTGCAAAGCGTGAGCTGAATTAATTCGCGCGGTCTGTTTTGTTTGCCGGGCTTTAGCTCCCCGACGAAGCCAAGCTGTCTCCCAACGTAGATCATTTTCGAGCTTCGTCTGCTGAACGTTTTGCACACGGAACATTTCGCGGGAAATTTCCAAATATTCTGCATAGCCGCCCTTGATTCTGAGGTAACCATCTTTATACCTGGCATCGAGGTCCATCACTTCGCCAACGACATTTTGTAGGAATAAGCGATCATGGGAAATAATAAAAAATGTGATGTCGCGTTTGCCCTCTAGAAATTCTTCTAGCTGCATGATGCTTTCAACATCCAAATGGTTCGTTGGCTCGTCCATTAATAAAATATCAGGCTTTTGGATAAATGCCTGAATG
>JANPPO010000452.1:0-1825 GCA_031428555.1 Bdellovibrionales bacterium
CGAAAGCAGCAGGAGGTCCAACTGAGGACACAATCTTTGATCGAGTATTAGCAGGACGAAAACTAGGCGGCGGAATTAAACTGGCTTTCGGTAAGAACAACAATAAGAAGTCAAAAAAAGGACCACATGGCTCTGGAGCTCAAAAGAAATCCTCTTCGAAGAACTCTGCAAAACGCAGGTCGCCTAAAGACGATCGTTAGTGTTTTTGCGAAGCATGGTTTTCATAATATCGCTGAAAGAATCAAGCTCGGCCGCTTTTTGGTCGAGCGCTTTACTGGAACCGATAATGAACACTATTCCGCTCCTCAACGAGTGCGAATGGCTTTTGAAGAACTGGGTCCAACGTTTGTAAAACTGGGGCAAGTGCTTGCAACTCGTCCCGATCTGGTTCCGGCTGAATACTTAGAAGAATTTTCGCAACTCCATGACCGAGTTCAACCCCTGCCATTTGAAACAATCAAAGAAATATTAAAATCTGAGTATGGTAGTCGCAGTGATGAAATTTTCTCCCATATTGAACCTTCGGTTTTGGGCTCTGCCAGCATTGCGCAGGTCCACCGTGCCAAATTAAAAAATGGTGACGAAGTTGTTTTAAAAATTCAGCGTCCGGGCATTATCAAAACGATCGATGACGATCTGAATGTTCTTTATATGCTGGCAGAACTTCTTTACAAGTACGTGCCAGAGACAAGACCTTTTTCGCCGATCGCAATCGTCGACGAGTTTTTTAAGACCTTAGAACTCGAAACTGATTTTATCGTTGAAGCAAATAACATCCGCCGTTTTCAGCAGAATTTCAAAAACGACGACACAGTCGTCATTCCTAAAGTTTATTTGGAATTAACAACTGAACGCGTTTTAGTTTTGGAATTTTTAAAAGGTATTCCACTGAGTCAGGAAAGTTCCCTAGCTCAACCTGGAGTTAACAAAGAAGAAGTTATTAAAAAAGCCCTCCAGATTTATTTGAAGATGGTTTTCGTTGATGGGCTTTTCCACGGAGATCTCCACGCCGGGAACTTTTTTGTTTTTCCAAATAACAAAATTGGTTTAGTTGATTTTGGCGTTGTCGGACGACTGAACTCTAGAACTCAGACCGTTGTTGCAAGCCAACTTCTTGCGTTAGCAAAAGAAGATTACGAACGACTGGCATACGAGTATGTGGACTTGGCTCCGTTTACGGACCAAGTGAATGTGGATCTTTTCGCAAAAGAACTTCGTGAATTGATCGCGCCTTATTACGGTTTAAATTTGAAAAATGTTAATATGGGGCGCTTGTTGATGAGTTCTTCATCAATCGCGACTCGTCATGGCTTAGCTGTACCAACCGAACTGATGATGTTTTTTAAATCGCTTGTTGCGATCGAAGGTTTGGGAAGAAGAATTGATCCCCAGTTTGATCCATTAGCGATAGCAATTGAATTTTCTGGTGAATTGATCAAAAAACAATTCGATCCGACTAAAATGGCAAGTGATATGACTCAAATTTTCCGAGAGTCACGCCATCTGATTAACTCGCTCCCTCGCCAACTTTCGATGTTGATTCGAAAAGCGAACAGTCCCCAGCACGCGTTTAAATTAAATCTGCAGAATATGGACGAGCTCAAAAGAACTTTAGAAAATTCTTTTAGCTTATTATCTTTAGGAATCGTGACTGCTTCTTTGATCATCAGTGCTTCGATGATTGCTCAACATAATTTGCAAGATCCAATTCATCAGATGCCACTTTTAAGTATTATTCTTTATTCAATGGCTGGTGCTTTGGGCCTAGTTGGATTTTACCACTACATTCGCAAACCGTAAGATTAAGGGATTTTTTAAATGCACG
>JANPPO010000453.1:0-1552 GCA_031428555.1 Bdellovibrionales bacterium
GTGAAGTTAGGCTTTTTTCTTTTAATTCTTATTGCTTTCACCTTATCGACTCTAGGTCGAAGTTTCGCATTCGCGGGACAAGATCAAGTTGTGAAAATTGAAATATCTCACTCTCACGACAGCGATGATCATTTTTATCCTAGTGAACATTCACACGAATCTGCTCACGTTGATTATGAAGAACAGGCCGATCATCATCATGAGACTTCTGCTCACGATAGTGATTCTGGCAAACACCAACACACTCATACTCATGAAATTTTAGTTTGTGCGGGTCACTCTTTGGCCGTTTTATCCAAAGCTACATTTGTACCGTTTGAATTTGTTAAGAATCAATTTCCTTTAGCGTTTACGCAAGGGCATCTTTTAGAGCGGCCCCTTGATTCTATTTTTAGACCACCTATTTACGTCTAACTGATTTTCTAATTTCATTCATTAAAGAGCGTTCGCTCTCACTCTTCTTATCTTCGTTCAATTGAATTGTTCGAAAGGAATTTATGCTGGATTCACTCATTCGCTTTTCTTTGAAAAGACGGCTCATCGTGGGCTTATTCGCTTTAGGACTTTGCGTTTACGGTGCCTGGTTAGTTCCGGGCTTACCTGTGGATGTTTTTCCAAATTTGAATCGTCCGACCGTCACAGTGCTAGCGGAAGCGCATGGCTTGGCTCCGGAAGAAGTTGAAACCTTAGTTACTTTACCTGTCGAGTCCGTGTTGAACGGAACTCCCGGAGTTTTAAGATTAAGATCAAGCAGCGGAATCGGTATTTCAATTATTTATGTCGAGTTTGATTGGGGAACAGAGATTTTCAGGAATCGTCAGCTTATTGCAGAACGGTTGCAGCTTTTAGAAAATCGATTACCACCAGGAATTCAACCCGTGATGGGGCCGGTTTCTTCTATTATGGGTGAAATTCAATTTGTTGGAGTCACGAGTCCCGATGAAAAGATCTCACCTATGGAACTTCGGACTTTAGCTGATTGGAGCATTCGCCCAAGACTGATGACAATTCCGGGAATCAGCCAAGTTGTCGTCATGGGTGGAGAAGTTAAGCAGTACCAGATTCTCGTCTCGAGCGAGAAATTGCAAAAAAAGGGTTTAGGACTTGAAAGTCTAAAGCTTGCACTTTCAAAAATCAGTGAAAACACGACGGGTGGGTTCATTGATATCGGTGAAAAAGAATTTTTAATTCGTCCTTTGGGCCGAGTTTCAAGTATTGAAGAAATTGAAAACTCTCTTGTCGGCGTACATTTCGGTCGACCTGTTTTAGTCAAAGATATAGCGGAAGTTAAAATTGGACCAAAAGCCAAGCGAGGTGAGGGAAGTATTAACGGTCGTCATTCCGTTATTTTGACGATTCAAAAACAACCGGACGCGAGCACAATTAATTTAACTCGAGCCATCGATCTTGAACTGAAGGCTATGCAGAAGACTTTGCCTGAAGGTATAAAGCTCGAGACTGATCTCTTTAAACAATCTCATTTTATTGAAGCCGCAATTGGAAATGTCGAAGGCGCATTAAGAGACGGAATCATCATGGTGATGATTATTCT
>JANPPO010000454.1:0-3455 GCA_031428555.1 Bdellovibrionales bacterium
GGATTGATCAAATATTGAAGAGCCAGAATTTCCTGCCATAACAGGACAATTTGCCATTGTATGAACTGGAGAAAGCTTATTGTTAGCTCCTGGAGTTAAGAATGTTTCATGCATAATTTCGCATTCATCAACAACTAGCAACCCGACTCCACTGCGGAATGGATTTACTTTTTTTGCAATAATTCGAAGACCATCTTCTAAACCCTGCTTGTCAATCGCTTCAAATTCTCTTGTTAAGCTACGCTTTAATTTTAGGACCATGTAGTCAGGATTGCTAAAATCTTTTGCCGCTTCATTCGCAATTTTTGATTTTACGATGATCGATTCACACTCGACAAATTCGCGCCCGGAAGGACTTGCAGAGGCAAATACTAACCCTGCACCCTTTCCGCATATGTTTGCCGGCGGAGTTCCGTCTTCCATGTCGAAACAATGTGAGTTGGTCACAGCAACATCAGGAGCAATCAAAGTCGCTGTACAAACACCCACTCTGCGTCCAGCAACTACTAAAAGTTGCGCAACGCTATCAGGACATTGAGAATTATCTCGGCATTTTACGGTCCACTCTTTGGATTGCGCTAAGGCTTCGTTTTCCGAACCATACTCATAGCCAAAACCACCATTTTTAGTTGGCTTGCCACTTTTAGATTCAGCGCACGCGGATAGAAACCCGACAGATAGGACAAGACACACGGACTTGAAAAAAAGCTTGAACATTTTAGAATTCCCCCCGGAATTTAATTTGAATACCGCGAGGGGAAACTAATCTTAATATTCAAAAATGGCTTCTTTATTTAAACAACCATGTAAAAAGCAAAGACTTGTTTAAAAGTTCGACACGGTTTTTATTCCCACTCGATTGTCGCAGGGGGCTTAGAAGTAATATCGTAAGTAATACGATTAATTCCTTTCACCTGATTCGTAATTCGAGTCGAGACTTCGCGTAAGTTATGCATATCAAAGTCATACCAGTCAGCCGTCATACCATCGCGACTGGTGACAGCTCGCAGAGCAAGGACTGCATCGTAAGTTCTGGAATCGCCTTGAACACCCACGGACTGGACCGGCAACAGCACACAAAATGCCTGCCAGATTTCTTTGTAAAGATCTTTTTCTCTTAAGTAATCGATAAAGACTTTGTCTGCTTTTTGAAGAATACTGAGCTTTGCTTCACTGACTTCCCCTAAGATACGAATTGCTAAACCGGGGCCTGGGAATGGATGACGATTTAAAATGGGACCTGGAATATCAAGCTCTGCCCCAATTTTCCTAACCTCGTCTTTGAATAAGAAGCGAACTGGTTCTAAAACTTTTAAATTCATCTTTGCAGGTAAGCCACCTACATTGTGATGGGATTTAATTGTAACGCTTGTGCCATGAAGGCTGACTGACTCAATTACGTCAGGATAAAGTGTCCCTTGCGCAAGCCATGTGAACTTTTCATTCAGCTCTTTTACTTTTTTATCGAAGACTTCAATAAACATTTGCCCGATAATTTTACGTTTTCGTTCAGGATCACTTACGCCTTTTAAAGCGGCGATGAATTCTTTTGAAGCGTCAACTTTCACAACTGGAAGTTTTAAATCTTCGTAAGCTTTCATCACCTGATCGGCCTCTTGGTCGCGAAGCAAACCGGTATCGACGAATACGCATTTCAACTGATCCGCCTTTAAAATCTTATGTAACAAAGTTGCGACGACAGAAGAATCGACTCCGCCACTTAAAGCGCAAAGTACTTTCTCACCCGGCTGAACTTGAGTTTTTACAAAGTTTGTAATCTCCGTTAGCATTGAATTAGCATTCCACTCAGGTTTGGCTTCACACATTTCAGCAAACTCTTTAAAGATCTCTTCACCTTTTTCAGAGTGAAAAACTTCCGGGTGAAATTGAACACCTAACATTCGTTTTGACTGAATAACCGCTGGATGATGGGAAGTCTCTGCTAGGATTTGAAAGTTAGCTGGTATTTGAGTCGCAACATCACCGTGACTCATCCAAACTTTTTGGCTTAATTCCCCGCCACGAAAACTTTTTTTCCAATTGAGTTCTTTTCGTCCATATTCACGGTAGGCAGATGATTCAACTTTACCACCGCCCTGAAGAACCATGAGCTGAAATCCATAACAGATTCCTAGCAGAGGCGCTAATTTTTCAAGCTCTGCCACATTCCTGTTTGGAGAACTTTGATCATAAACAGATTGTGGACCACCACTTAAGATAATTCCGTAAGGATTTTTTTCTTTTATTTTTTCTAAAGAGACATCGAATGCCGAGATCTCTGAATAAAATCCCAAATCCCGAAGGCGTCTTGCGATAATTTGCGTATACTGTGATCCGAAATCTAATATCAAAAATCCACGCATAAAAATTACGACTCCAGTCTGTAATTAGGGGCTTCTTTGGTAATACTCACATCATGGACATGAGATTCTCTTAATCCTTGAGAACTGATCTGAACAAATTTTGCGCGCTTTTGTAACTCAGCGATATTGATAGCTCCTAAGTATCCCATTCCGGATTTGAGTCCGCCAACAAGTTGATGAAGAATGCCAGAAGCACTTCCTTTATATGGAACTTTTCCTTCGATCCCTTCAGGAACGAGTTTGTTTTCATCCATAATATCAGCTTGAGCATAACGGTCTTTAGAACCCTCAGCCATGGCACTCAAGCTTCCCATTCCACGATACACTTTGTAAGTGCGGCCTTGATAGAGAATCGTTTCACCAGGAGCTTCATCACTACCTGCAAGTAAGTTTCCAATCATGACGGAATTTGCACCCAAGGCTAAAGCTTTAGTTAAATCTCCGGAGTATTTGATTCCACCATCTGCAATAATTGATTTTCCTAATTTTTGAGCGACTTTTGAACACTCTTGAATCGCAGAAATCTGCGGCATACCAACCCCTGCAACAATTCTTGTTGTACAAATGCTTCCCGGCCCAACGCCGACTTTTACAACATCTGCACCGGCCTTCATTAACGCTTCAGTTGCTTCAGCCGTCACAACATTACCTGCAACAATAATCACGTGGGGATGTCTTTCAGCGATATACTTTACAACTTCCATAACATTTTTAGAGTGCCCATGAGCTGTATCAACACAGATGACATCAACTTGCGCTTGGACTAAAGCCTCGACTCTCTCAATTGATTCTGAGCCAACACCGACTGCAGCAGCCACAATGAGGCGCCCTCTGGTGTCTTTTGTCGCATTTGGAAACGCCTGAGCTTTTTCAATATCTTTAATCGTGATCAAACCTTTTAAATATCCGTTTTTATCAACGACGGGTAATTTTTCAATTCGGTGCTGTTGAAGAATTTTTTGGGCCTGTGCTAAAGTTGTACCTTCTTCAGCAGTCACAAGATTTTCTTTGGTCATCAAATTTTTTACGGGCTGATTAATATTTGTTTCAAAACGTAAGTCCCGATTTGTTAAAATCCCAATGAGCTTTCCC